>CALXIG010000214.1 GCA_944388305.1 uncultured Clostridia bacterium | reverse complement strand
GTACGCCGACTCTCTGGACGCGCATTTTGCCATCGAGACCGGCCCGGAGACCGCGGAAACCCTGAAGGGCTTCCTGGACAGCCTCCATTCCACCGGCGTCGCCGTCAATCTGGACCCCGCGAACTTCGTCATGGTGACCGGAGATGACCCGGTGCAGGCGGTCTACACCCTGAAAGACTACATCGTCCACACCCACGCCAAGGACGGCCGCCGCAACTACTACCGCGACCCCGAAGCCGTCTACGGTCTGGTAGAGGAGGAGATGCTCGCCAGCCCCTCCTTCATCGAACTGCCGCTGGGCGAGGGCGACGTTCCCTTCCCCGCCTACCTCAAGGCCCTCGACGAGATCGGCTACAAGGGCTTCCTCACCATCGAGCGCGAGGTCGGCGACAATCCCGAGGCGGATATCCGCAAGGCGGTCGGCTTCCTCCAGCAGCACATTCAGTAAATCCCACTCCGTTTCAGAAAGAAGGAATCAGAATGAACGAGAAAATCAAAGTTGCCATTGTCGGCGTCGGCAATATCGCGGAAAGCCACATCCAGGGCTATCTGAAAAATCCCAATGTCGAGCTGTACGCCTTCTGTGACATCCGGGAAGAGCGCCTCAACGAGATGGGCGATAAGTACGGCGTCAGCCGCCGCTACACCGACGAAGAGGCCATGCTCAGAGACCTGCCCGAGATCGACGCGGTCAGCGTCTGCACCTGGAACTCCGCCCACGCGCCCTGCACCATCGCCGCTCTGAAGGCCGGCAAAAACGTCCTCTGTGAGAAGCCGATGGCCACCTCCGCCGCTGAGGCGCGGGAGATGCTCGCCGCCGCCAAAGAATCCGGCAAGCTCCTGATGATCGGCTTCGTCCGCCGCTACGGCAACGACTGCGCCATCCTCAAAGACTTTGTGGACAACGGCTATTTTGGCGACATCTACTACACCAAAGCGACCTACCTGCGCCGCAACGGCTCGCCCGGCGGCTGGTTCGGCGATAAGAATTTCTCGGCCGGCGGCCCGCTCATCGACCTGGGCGTCCATGTCACCGACCTGACCCGCTACATCATGGGCAACCCGAAGCCCGTTTCAGTCTACGGCGCGACCTTCCACAAACTGGGCGACCGCCGCGAGCTGAAGGACAAGAAGGGCTACGTCGCCTCTTCCTCCCGCGGGGAAGCGGACGTTTTCAACGTCGAGGACCTCGCCACCGCAATGATCCGCTACGACAACGGCGCGGTCGTCTCCATCGAAGCCTCCTTCTCCCTCAACATCAAAAAGGATGAGGGCAAGATCGAGTTCTTTGGCACCAGGGCGGGCGCCAAACTCGACCCCGAGCTGGAAATCTACACCGACCTGAACGGCTACATGGCCGATGTCAATCTCTGCACCCCCACTGCGCTGAGCTTCAACGGCCTGTTTGAAAACGAGATCAACCACTACGTGGACTGCATCATCAACGGCACCCCCTGCAAGTCCCCCGCGGAGGACGGTGTCACCCTGATGGAGATCCTCGACGCCATCTACAAATCCGCCGAGACCGGCCATGAGGTCCTTCTCAACGCCTGAGTGCCCGCAGCGGCCTTCATCCGCCCTCCCCATCCTTTCCAAAATAAAAAGGAGCGTTTGTCATGAAAATTGCCGTCAGTTCGTACAGCTTTTCCCAGTACATCGGAAAAGGACTGCTGACCCAGTTCACCTGCATTGAAAAGGCAAAAGAGCTGGGCTTTGACGCCATCGAATTCACCGACCTCCAGCCGCCGGAAGGCGTCTCCGAGGAGGAGTTCGCCCGCCAGATCAAGGCGGAGTGCGACCGGGTCGGCCTGCCGGTTTCCAACTACACCATCGGCGCCGATTTCCTGCGCACCACCGTCCAGGAAGAGGTGGAACGCCTCAAAAAGAAGGTGGACATCGCGGAGATCCTGGGCAGCACCAGTCTGCGCCATGACGCCACCTGGACCACTCCCGCCAATTCCCGAGGGCTGAAAAACATCGTGGACGGGCTGGCCGCCGGCATCCGGGAGGTGTCCAATTACGCCGCCGCCAAGGGCATCCGCACCATGGTTGAAAACCACGGCTACTTCCTCCAGGACGCCGACCGTGTGGAAACGCTCATCAATACGGTGGACAACCCCAATTTCGGCTGGCTGTGCGATATGGGCAACTTCCTCTGTGCGGACGAGAACCCCGCCAAAGCCTGCGGCAAGGCGGCGCCTTATGCCTTCTACGCCCATGCAAAGGACTTCATTGTCAAGAGCGGCAATGAGCCTGACCCCGGCGAGGGCTTCTTCCAGTCCCGTGCCGGCAACTACCTGCGCGGCACCATCATCGGCCACGGCGCAGTACCGGTCAAACAGTGCCTGAGCGCCCTCCGGCGCGCCGGGTACGACGGCTACATCGGCGTCGAATTCGAAGGCATGGAGGACTGCATCCAGGGTATTTCCATCGGTCTTGCCAACCTCAGAAGATATGTAAACGAAGTTTACGGAGAATGAGCTTGTTTCAGGTCCCTGCCGCGCTGCGGCAGGGACCTTTCTGCCTGTATCTGTCAGAGGAGATGTTTTTTTTGAAAAGATATCAGCTGGACACCACCTTGCAGGAATGCACCGGAACAGAGCCTTCCGGCCGGAAATTCGTGACGCTGCTCACCAGGGAGGAGTTTGCGGCCGAGACGCCGCATCTGCCGCACCGGAAAACGCTGCTCCACTACATGACCCACATGCAGTACTGCCGCGCTGAACTCTTCGGCGGCTGCATCCTGGGCACCCTCTCCATCCCGGCCAAAAAGGTGCGGCAGACGGACAAGCTGCAGATCGGATTCTACCTGCTGGAATCAAATCTCTACCTCATCGGCAACCCGGAGCAGCTCTCCCGCCTGATCGGGCGGATGCGCGATACGGAGTTTCGCGAAAATATCTCCACCGCCGGTTTCTTCTGCCTGCTGCTCAACCTACTGATCGACAGCGACGTCCTTTTTTTACAGGAGATCGAGGACGCCCTCTCCCAAATGGAGGAGGAGACGCTGACGGGCGCGTTCCCGGATTTTTACGGCAAACTGGTCCCCTACCGCGCGAGCCTGCGCGCACTGGATGCCTGCTACAGCCAGCTCGAGAGCATGGGCGGCACCATTCGGGCCAATGCCAGCCAGCTTCTGTCCGACGAGGAGCGCGTCATGTACGGCTACTTCTTTGACCGAGTGGCGCGGCTGAGCAGCCACACCGAAACGCTCAACGAATACGCCATCCAGATCCGGGAAATGCACCAGACCCAGATCGAAGTCCGGCAGACCAAAGCGATGAATCTGCTTACCGTCGTCTCCGCGATCTTTCTCCCGCTTTCCCTGCTCGCCGGATGGTACGGTATGAACTTCGCCCACATGCCGGAGCTACAATGGCCCTTCGGCTACCCCGGCGTCATTGTCCTTTCCATCGTCATTGTCTGTGCGGAAATCATATTTTTCAGGAAAAAGGGACTGTTTTGACCGGGATCCGCGCCGCTTTCTCCACAAAAACTGCACTTTCCTGTCAGCCGGCGCCGGAAAAATTTCGTTGACCGGATGTCAGAATTCTGGTATCATAGATTTTATACAGATGTGACGGGCGTTCGTGGGATCTTTGCAGACGACGGCGAAAAATTCAAGCCCGCCATATTGCGAAAGGAGAATTATCATGGAAGCCTCTGTTTATCTCGACAATATTCCCTTCAGCGGCGAAACCGAAGACACCTATGAACTGATTTCCAAGGTCGCTTATCTGATCGGCGTGCCCAAACGGATTTTTGTCAACGAATTTGAACCGCCCAAGCTGGAAATTTATCACACCATGGATCTGGATAAAAACGCCCGGATCATCCGCAACCTGTGTATCATCCGCACCTCCATCGAGCGGAATTTCAAACACATTAATAATCTGATGCGCTCCGAGTACCGCAGTATTTTGACCATGCCGGAATATGTTCCCCAGGAATGCCTCCGGCAGCTGAACGAAGACGGCGTCAATTTTATCAGAAAGTCGAGCACCCGTCTTTCCCAGCACATTGTGGAGATCAACCGGCTGCTCTGCGACCGGATTAACAACTGTAAGGATCTGTTTCCCATCTGGATCAACTGGGAGTACCTGCGCGAGCTGTTCATCATGCCGAACGGCCTGACCGAAGCCGGCACCAAAACCGCGTCGGACCTGTATTACAGCAACCTCGCGTGCTACCCCTACAAAATGTATATCAACTGGACGCCGAAAAATGAAGGCAACATCCTCTACAACGACAAAAAGTTTGCCACCCTGCTCTATCAGTGGCACCACGATTTCTTCACCGACCTGAGCATGGTCTCCGACGCCAAAGACTCGGTCAAAGGCAACATCTACAGCTTTCTGGACAACAGCGGAAAAACCCTTCTCGTCGTGGACTGCGAAAACTCCGACCCCTACAAGCTTTGCGGGATGCTCAACAACCTCAACGAGGAGGAACTTTTAAAAATCTCCCAGATTCTGCTGTTTGACGACGTCAACGCCTCCTCCGCCTGGGAAATGCTCAGCGAGTACACCGCCATCCCGGTCGACCACATGCTGGTCGAGCGCCTCAAGCAGGACAAGTCGCTGGTCGACATCCGCCTCGCTGCGCGGGTCTGCCAGGAGCACTATCAGAACCACGTCGACTCCTTCGTCATCGTGTCGAGCGACTCCGACTTCTGGGGACTGATCTCCTCGCTGCCGGACGCGAAGTTCCTGGTCGCCATTGAGCGGGACAACTGCGGTCCGGACATGCGGCGGGCGCTCGAGGAGGCGAATATCTTCTACTGCTACCTCGACAGTTTTTACACCGGGAACAGCGAGCAGATCAAATTCAGCGCCCTCTTCAAGGAGATGCGCCAGTACCTCGAGCGGACGGTCCGTCTCAACCTCAACGACATGCTGAGCGAATCCCTCCGCAGGGCGCGCATCGAGATGACGACGACCGAACGCCGCCAGTTTTACAATAAATATCTCCGCCAGATGAGCCTCGCCGTCGATGACAACGGGGACGTCTCCTTTGAGTTCCGGGTCAAATAACCGAAAAAGCAAAAGAGAACAGAAAACGGGGCATTTCCCGCTTTCTGTTCTCTTTTTTTGCGGCAATTACACGAATTTTTCGGGCACCGGCAGCTCCCGCCCCTCGCGGCAGGCCCGCCAGCCGAGCAGCGCGATGCGGAAGGCGCGGTAGGCGTCCTCCAGCGTGGGCGAGCCCTCGGTCTTTCCCTCGATCATACCGATCAGGCATTGGAGCTGTCCCCACATGTTTTTGTAGACGCTCGGGCTGTTGATGGTGCGGTACTCCCGATTTACCGCGTCATAGTACTCGATGAGGTCGCCCTCCTCCCGGTCGGCGTGCCGGTCGCAGGCCAGCGTCAGCCGGATGCGGCCCCGGTCCCCGATGAACTCCTTGCGGTTTTCGGCGGCAATCGTCTCGCTCCAGCCCGCCTCGTAGAGGACGGAGGCGCCGTTGTCCAGACGCATGGTGAGGATGCCGTGGTCATAGCCGCCCTCCGGCGCCAGCGAGCCGGTCCGGCTGCCGAATCCGCCCACCGAAACAATCTCCCGGCCCGAGAACCAGCGCGCCACATCAATATAATGCACACCGCAGTCGACAAAAGGCGGGCAGTCGGCCATCAGCCGGCCGTAGCGGCCCGGATTCATGACATGGTGGTTCTGCACCATCCGCATCAGCCGCAGCTCGCCGACCGCGCCGGCGCGGATCATCTCCCGCACCCGCTGATAGGTCGCGTTGTGCCGGAGGACGTGGGCAATGAGAACTCTGGTCTTCGCATTTCCGGCAAGGCGGTAGAATTCAGCGGCATCCTCTTCCCTCCCCGCCGTCATCGGCTTTTCACAGAGGACGTGCTTGCCCGCCGCAAGGCAGTCTTTCAAAATCGGCAGGTGGGAATCCGCGTAGGTCGCGATGATGACGATGTCGACCGCGTCTCCCTCCAGAAACGGGCGGTAATCCGTTCCCCAGCGCTCCGCACCGTACTTCCGGGCAAACAGGCGGGCGGTTTCGGCGTGGAAATCCACCACCCCCGCGATGCGGATGCCCTCCCGGTAATAGATTTCTTCAATATGAGATTCTCCGATGTGGCCGCAGCCGATCAGCAGCACCCCGTAGCTTCTTTTTTCCACAAAGCTTCCCCCTATGTGTGAATGATCAGAATTATTGTACCGGATTTTCCGCCAAAATGCAACCGCTTCTCCGTTTTTCTGCAAAATGCCGAAATTTTGCGGAGAACTTTCAAAGAAACAAGAATTGTGGTATAATAACCTCAAAAGGCTTTCTGGCGAAAGCGCGGGACTGCGCCTCACCGGCTCCCCGCGGACCCGCTTTTGAGAACATTGTCCCCGCCTGTTTTTTGCTCCGCGGGATCATCGCCTCAAAAGGCCGGCGCATCATCACGTTTCGAATTCTCCGGCGCCAACACCGCCGCAACACTGCAACAGGAGGAGTTCTCATGCTGGAAAAAAGCATTCTCACCATTCAAGAGCCGCAGGTCAGCTTTGACGCCCTCTGCAAGGCCGTCCGCATGGACGAAGACGCCGACCCCGATGACCGCGCCGAGCTGCGCCGGATGCTGGAGGAGGCTCTGGCTGCCGCCAAGCCCAAAGCGCTTTACGGCGTCGCCCAGATTGAAACCATCGACGCAAACGGCGTCACCGCCTGCGGCGTGCGTTTCCGTTCCGCTCTGGCTGCACAAAACCTGCGCGGCACCCGCCGCATCATCCCCTTCGCCGCAACCTGCGGCACCGAGGCGGAGGAGTGGTCCCTCCAGTATGCCGGCGACCCACTCGCTGCTTACTGGGCGGACGCAATCAAGCTGCAGCTGCTGGGACTTGTCCGCAAAAAGCTGAGCGATGAGGTGCGCCGCCGCTATTTTGCCGAAGGCGACCTCTCCGCCATGTCCCCCGGTTCGCTGGCTGCCTGGCCGCTCACCGAGCAGCGCGCGCTCTTTTCCCTGCTGGGCGGCGTCACACAGGACATCGGCGTCCGGCTGACCGAGTCCTGCCTCATGCTCCCCTCGAAATCCAGTTCCGGTTTCTTTTTCAGCGCCGGAAGCCACTACGAGAACTGCCGCTACTGCCCGCTCCTCCGCTGCCCGAACCGCCGCGCGGAATTCGAGCGCGAGCTGGACCCGGCGAGATAATCCGCAAAGAAAGGAACAGATTCATGGAAAATACCCACGTCCGCGCCGCCAAAACGCCCGCGGAATCCCGCACCGAACAGAATCACATCATCATGCCCACCCACATCAACGGCTATGACCGCCTGTTCGGCGGACAGCTCGTCGAGTGGATCGACATCGTCGCCGGCATCGTCGCCAGGCGGCACTGCGAGTGCAACATCACCACCGTCGCCATCGACAACCTCCGCTTTAAGGCGCCCGCCCACGTCAATGACCTCATCGTCCTCTCCGGACAGGTCACCTATGTCGGCCGGACTTCGATGGAGGTGCGGGTCCAGACCTTCGTGGAAGACCTGCACGGGATGCGGAAACTCATCAACCGCGCCTATCTGGTCATGGTCGCCATCGACGAAAATGAACGGCCCATCGAGGTCCCCAAAATTCTGCCCGAAACGCCCGAGGAAAAATTCGAGTACGAGGCCGGGATCAAGCGGGATGCTCTCCGCCGCCAGCGCCGCTCGGAGGCGTACTGAGAAGCGCCGGAGAATTTTTTACAAAAACCGATTCGGGTGAAAATCCCCGGGAAATCCGCCGTTTGGCGGTTTTTTTCCGCCAATGCGGCCGTTTTTCCGGGATTCTGCTTTCTTGACAATCGCCCGGCAAGCGGGTATAATAAGATTCGGACAACGCGTTCTGTGCGTTTTTGAATGTTACGTCTTTTTAATTTATGTGCATATTGCACAATATCCACTGCGGGAAAGGATGGGGCGGATGATTACCAAGATTCGGAAACGCGACGGCAGGGAGGTGGCCTTCAACATCGAAAAAATCGCCAGCGCGATTTTCAAGGCTGCTCAGAGCTGCGGGGGAAGGGATTACGGCACCGCCTTCGCCCTCGCCCAGCAGGTCGCGCAGTATCTGGAGGATACCGCCCGGACCGACACCCCGACTGTGGAGGCCGTTCAGGACGCGGTCGAGAAAATCCTCATCGAGAACGGCCATGCCCTCACCGCCAAGGAATACATCCTCTACCGCGCCGAGCGCAACCGCGTCCGCGAGATGGACACCCGCCTCATGCAGCTCTACGAGGACATGACCTTCCACTCGGCCGCTGAAAACGACATCAAGCGGGAGAATGCCAACATCGACGGGGACACCGCGATGGGCACCATGTTCCGCTACGGTTCGGAGGGAGCCAAGCACTTCAACGAGCTGTTCATCCTCTCTCCCGACCATGCCCGCGCCCACATCAACGGGGATATCCACATCCACGACATGGACTTTTACACCCTTACCACGACCTGCTGCCAGATCGACCTGAAAAAGCTCTTTCAGGGGGGCTTTTCCAACGCCCACGGCTCTGTGCGGGAGCCGGAGAATATCCGCAGCTGCGCCGCTCTCGCCCAGATCGCCCTCGAGTGCAATCAGAACGACCAGCATGGCGGGCAGAGCATCCCCAACTTTGACTACTACATGGCCGGCGGAGTCGCCAAAACCTTTGCCTCCGCCTACCGGCGCAGCCTGGGCAGCGCCCTCTCCCTCCTCGCTCACCCCGACGGTCCCATCGGCGTCATCACCTCCGCGCCGCTGACAATGGGTGGAATCGCCGCCTATCAGGAAGCGGAGCGGGAGGCCCTTCTTTCCGTCGGCTTTTCCCCGGAAACCGTCGCGCGAGCGCAGCTTTTTGCCCGCGAACAGGCGGAGGAGGAAACTGCCCGCGAGACCGCGCAGGCCATGGAGGCCTTCCTCCACAACATGAACCTCATCAACTCCCGCGCCGGAGCGCAGGTGCCTTTTTCCTCGGTCAACTACGGCACCGACACCTCGCCGGAGGGCCGGCTCGTCACCGCCTCCCTGCTCCGGGCGACCGAGGCGGGTGTCGGCGACGGCAAGACGGCCATTTTTCCGGTCCAGATCTTCAAGGTCAAGGAGGGATTCAACTACAACCCCGGCGACCTCAACTACGACCTGTTCCAGCTCGCGATGAAGGTCTCGGCCAAGCGGCTGTTTCCCAACTTCAGTTTCCTGGACGCGCCCTTCAACCTGCAATACTACAGGCCCGGCGATCCGGACACCGAGTGCGCCTACATGGGCTGCCGTACCCGGGTCATCGGCAACACCTACGACCCGTCGCACGAAATTGTCACCGGCCGCGGCAATCTGAGCTTTACCTCCATCAACCTCCCCCGCCTCGCCATCAAGGCAAACGGCAACGCCGGCGCCTTTTTTGAATCACTCGACCAGATGATTACGCTGGTCATCGACCAGCTGCTGAAGCGGTTCAAAATTCAGTCCGCCAAACTCGCCCGCAACTATCCTTTCCTGATGGGCCAGGGCGTCTGGCTCGGTTCGGAAAAGCTCGCTCCCAATGACACGGTTGGGGAGGTCCTCAAGCAGGGGACGCTCACCGTGGGCTTCATCGGCCTCGCCGAGGCGCTCAAGGCTCTGACCGGCAGGCACCACGGCGAAAGCGCAGAAGCGCAGAATCTTGGCCTTGAAATCGTCGGATACATGCGCAAACGGACCGACGAAGCTTCCCGGCAGTATGGTCTCAACTTCTCCCTCATCGGCACTCCCGCCGAGGGGCTGTCCGGGCGGTTCGTCAAAATCGACCGCAAACTGTTCGGAGAAATTCCCGGCGTCACCGACCGGGAGTACTACACCAACTCCTTCCACGTTCCCGTTTACTGCGAAATCTCCGCCTTCGACAAGATTCGCCGCGAGGCCCCCTATCACGCCCTCACCAACGGCGGGCACATCACCTATATCGAACTGGACGGCGACCCCTGTGAAAACCTCGACGCCTTCGAGCAGGTCATCCGCTGCATGAAGGAGTCCGGCATCGGCTACGGCTCGGTCAATCACCCGGTCGACCGCGATCCCGCCTGCGGATTTACCGGCATCATCGGGGAGGAATGCCCCTGCTGCCACCGCAAGGAGACGCCCGGCGCCCCCTTTGAGCGCATCCGCCGCATCACCGGCTACCTGGTCGGCACCCTCGACCGCTTCAACGACGCCAAACGCGCCGAGGTGGAGGACCGCGTCAAACACAGCGTCGGCCAGATGGAACAACTTTAACCGAAAGGACGATCTTCCATGAACGCAGCCCCTGACTCCATCCGCATCGCCGGCATTGTCCGGGAATCCATCGTGGACGGAAGGGGGCTGCGTTTTGTAGTTTTCGGCCAGGGCTGTCCCCACCGCTGCCCGGGCTGCCACAATCCGCAAACCCATGATTTTGAAGGCGGCAGATGGGTTCCCATCCGGCAGATTGCCCAGGAGATCCGCAAAAACCCGCTGCTGCAGGGCGTCACCTTCTCGGGCGGAGAGCCGTTTTGTCAGATTTCCGCCTTTGCGGAGCTGGCGCGGCAGGTCAGGGCGCTGCCCGGCCGCCTCGACCTCACTGTCTACTCGGGCTACACCTACGAGCAGCTGCTCGCCCTCCCCGGCGCTTCGGAGCTGCTTGCCCTCTGCGACTACCTGGTGGACGGACCCTTCCTCCTGGCGGAGCGCGACCTCTCTCTCCGCTTTCGCGGCAGCCGCAACCAGCGCTACCTCGACCTGAACCGCTCCCGGCTGGCCGGGCGTCCAGTCCCGGTGCCGGAGCAGCCGCCCCTCTCCCCGCGCAGCTACGCGCGCGGCGCCTCCCTCACAGGAATCCAGGCTCACAGGTCTTGACATTCCCGCCGCTTCGTGCTATACTGATTGCAGAAAACCGAGGACTGAGAAGAGTAACCGGCGTTGAAATCCTTTCAGAGAGCTGCGGACGGTGGAAGCGCGGTGGAAAGACGGCGGCGAATGGCCTCAATCAGGGCGGGAGGAAAGGTTTCGGCCGAGTAATACCCGACGGGCACCCCGCCCGTTATCCCGGGAAACGCATCAGCCGGTGCGGAAAAGCGGGCGCAGTTTCTGCGCCAATGTGGGTGGTACCGCAGGAGTCTTCGCTTCTGTCCCATAAGGGACAGAAGCTTTTTTCATTTTCCGGCTGCTTTCGAAAGGAGTTTGTTTGTGATGGAAGAACAGAAGAAAAAAGTGATTTTGAGCGGCATTCAGCCGACCGGTGTATTCACGCTGGGCAACTATCTGGGCGCCGTCCGCAACTGGGCGCAGATGCAGGAAGATTTCCACAGCGCCTACATGATCGCCGACCTGCATGCCCTCACTGTCCGGCAGGAGCCGGCGGATTTCCGCAAGCGGATTCTCTCCTGCTACGCGCTGCTGCTCGCCTGCGGCGTTGATCCGGACAAAAGCGTCGTCTTTATTCAGAGCCATGTTCCCGCTCACGCGCAGCTCGGGTGGGTTCTCGCCTGCAATACCCAGTTCGGCGAGCTCTCCCGCATGACTCAGTTCAAGGACAAGGCCGCCCAGCACGCCGACAACATCAACGCCGGTCTCTTCACCTATCCCGCTCTGATGGCGGCGGACATTCTGCTCTACCAGGCCGATCTGGTGCCGGTCGGGGTCGATCAGAAACAGCATCTGGAGCTGACCCGCGACGTCGCGAGCCGCTTCAACGGCATTTACGGCAACACCTTCACCCTCCCCGAGCCGTACATCGCGAAGGAGGCGAAGATCATGTCACTCGCCGATCCGCTCAAAAAGATGTCCAAATCCGATCCGAATCCCAACGGCTGCATCACCATCCTCGACGAACCGGGGACGATTGTCAGGAAATTCAAACGGGCGGTCACCGACTCGGAGACCGAGGTCTGCTACCGCGAAGGCAAGGACGGCATCAACAACCTGATGACCATTTACGCCGCTGTCACCGGCCTTTCCATGGACCAGATTACCGCAGATTTCGCGGGCAGGGGCTACGGCGACTTCAAGGCGGCGGTTGGCGAGGTGGTGGCCGAGCATCTCCGGCCGGTCCGCGAGCGGTACGCCGATCTGATGAACAACAAAGACTATCTGACTGAATGTTACCGCAAGGGCGCAGAACAGGCGGCCCGCATCGCCCATCGCACGCTGGAGAAGGTGTACAAAAAGGTCGGTCTTCTCCCCGCGTGACGCCCGGTGCCCGGTGTCCGGGCTGCCGTTGACGGCGCGGCGTTTCAAGTCCGCGCCGGACTTCGGCTGGCGCTCGACAGGCTCGCGCCTCTGGAAGAAATTTCCCCGCCCGCGTGGAGCTGTCCGGTGCCCGGGCCGCCGTTGACGGCGCGGCGCCATAGGCTATCCGGCGTTTTCTGCCGTTTCGCATTAAAACCGCAGGCTGGAGTTCCAGACTGCGGTTTTTTCTGCGTTTGACGCCTCTATGGGCGGTCCTTTGAAGCCAGCTCGTTCGCGATTTTCTCCAGAAGCGCCCATTCGTCCCCGCCGGGCCGGGAGAGGACCGCGAGAAGCCGCTTTTGAAAGTTTCCACTCCCGCCGGACAGAGCCTGCTCGATGAATGCGGCGGTTTTCCTGAAGCGTTTCGCCCGCCCCGGTCAGCAGCCAGTCCGGATTGACGTAAAAATGCGGCAAATATCCGAAACCGTCCGGTCACTGGGCGAATGTTCGCCTTTCTCAAGCATTCAGACGAAAACGCAAGCCCCGCTGTGGCGGGGCTTTTTGCATTCTGCCGTTATTTCGCGAGGAACTCCTGAAGGGCAAGCCCCAGGATGCGGGTTCCCTCGACGACCTTCTCGTCGGTGGGGGTGGAGTAGTTTAAACGGAAGCAGCGGCTGGGGGTGCCTTCTTCGACGTTAAAGGCCACGCCGGGCACGACCGCGACGCCTTTTGTCTTGGCAAACTGGACAAATTTGAGCATGTCCGCCCCCTCAGGCAGGGTACACCAGAGGAAGAGCCCGCCCTGCGGGGTGGTGTAGCGCACCTCTTTGGGAAAATATTCCCGGATCGCGTCGAGCATCAGGCCGCTCTTGTGCCTGTAAAGGGCGCGGATCTTCTCAATGTGCCCGTCAAAGTCGTAGTGCTCCATGAAATCGGCGATGAGCATCTGGAAGAACTGGTTGGTGTGGACGTCGCTCGCCTGCTTGCCGACCGTCATCTTGGCGGCGATCTCCCTGGGAGCCAGAACGAAGCCGACCCGGATGCCGGCGCTCATGACCTTGCTCATGCTGCCGCAGTAGATGACGATACCCTCGGTGTCCATCGACTTGATGGTGGGGATGTCCTCGCCGTCGAACCGCAGCTCGCCGTAGGGATTGTCCTCGAGGATGATGACGCCGTATTTGACGCAGAGGTCGTAGATGGCGCGGCGTTTCTCAAGGCTGGTGCAGGTGCCAAGGGGGTTCTGGAAGGAGGGGATGATGTAGAGCATCTTGACGTTTTTGTTGTCGCGGAAGGCGGCCTCCAGCGCGCCGAGGTCCATGCCGTCCTCGAGCACGTCGACTCCCTTCAGGACGGCGGCGTAGGAACGGAAGGTATTGAGCGCGCCGATGAAGGAGGGGTTTTCGGAGACGATGACGTCGCCCTCGTTGCAGAGGACCTTGGTGGCGAGGTCGATGGCCTGTTGGCCGCCGGAGACGACGAGAAGCTCGTCGTTTTCGTTTGTCATGCCGAATTTTTCAGCCAGGCGGGCGCGCAGGAGCTGCCGCAGGCGGGGATAGCCCTCGGTGATGCCGTACTGGAAGGCGACGCCTGCTTCTTCATTGAAGATGCGGTTGGCGATCTCCTGCATCTCGGCGACGGGGAAGGACTCGACAGCCGGATTGCCGGCGGCGAGGGAGATCACGTTTGGATCGGAGTTCTTGAGAATTTCGCGGATCGCGGAGGGCTTGAGATTGTTGATGCGGTCGGCAAACTGGTAGTTCATGCTGGTTACCTTCTTACTTGGAAAATTTCTGATCGAAGCCGTTCATCA
>CALXIG010000213.1 GCA_944388305.1 uncultured Clostridia bacterium | reverse complement strand
GAGAAGATTGGCGCTTCGGTCATCCCGATTTCCAGCGGCAACACCGAAAAGCAGGTTATGATCCTCAAGGATTTCGGCACGACGGCGCTGGTCAGCACCCCTTCCTATGCCCTCTACATGAGTGAAGTTGCGCGGGAAAAGGGCGTTATCAATGACCTGAAGCTCCGTTTGGGCCTCTTTGGTTCGGAGGGCTGCACCCCCGAAATGCGCGACCAGGTGGAAAAGAGCTTTCACATTTTTGCAACTGACAACTACGGCATGAGCGAGCTGATGGGACCCGGTGTTTCGGGTGAGTGCATTTACCGGGAGGGGATGCACATCGCGGAGGATCACTTCCTGCCGGAGCTTATCAACCCGGAGACCCGAGAGGTTCTCGGGGAAGGGGAGACCGGAGAGCTGGTCATGACCACCCTGACCAAGGAAGGTTTTCCGCTTCTCCGTTACCGCACGAAGGATTTGACCCGCCTGAATTATGAACCCTGTAAGTGCGGACGCACGTTCGCCCGGATGGATAAGATCAAGGGCCGGAGCGATGATATGATGAAGATTCGCGGGGTCAATGTCTTCCCAACCCAGATTGAAAGCGTTCTGATCGGCCTGCCCTATGTCGGCCCGCACTACCAGCTGGTGCTCCGCCGGGAGGGGTATATGGACACCCTTGAGGTGAAGGTGGAACTGATCGACGGCAGCCTGCTCGACGAGTACAAAAAGCTCTCGGAGATCCAGAAGAATATCCGCTTCCAGTTGAAAACCGTCCTCGGAATTGAGACGATTGTCACACTTTGCGAGCCGAAATCCATCGAACGCTTTCAGGGTAAGGCCAAACGGATTATCGACCTTCGCGGTGAAAACAGCCTGCACTGATCTGCCGATCTTCAGATAGAAAGGATGAATCTCTTGAAAGAATTACTGCTTGGCAATGATGCAGTCGCCAGAGGTCTCTACGAGGCCGGAGTTGCGATTGTCTCCAGTTATCCCGGCACCCCCAGCACCGAAATTACCGAGTGCGCTGCAAAATATCCGGAAATTTACGCGGAGTGGGCGCCGAATGAAAAGGTCGCGATGGAAGTTGCCATCGGCAGCGCCATCGGCGGCCGCCGCGCGTTCTGCGGCATGAAACATGTCGGCTTAAATGTCGCCGCAGACCCGCTGTTTACCGTCTCCTATTCCGGGATCAATGCCGGTCTGGTGATCGGCGTCGCCGATGATCCCGGGATGCACTCCTCGCAGAATGAACAGGATTCCCGCCACTATGCGGCTTCCGCCAAGGTCCCCATGCTCGAACCTGCCGATTCGGCTGATGCCTGCGCCTTTACCAAGGCCGCTTATGAGATCTCGGAACAGTTTGACACCCCGGTCCTGCTGCGGATGTCCACCCGGATCTCCCACTCTCAGAGTCTGGTTGAACTTTCCGAACGGGAGGAGCAGCCGCTCCGGGAGTATGTGAAAAATCCCGCCAAATATGTGATGATGCCCGCCTTTGCCAAGGCAAAACACGTCGTGGTTGAAGAGCGCACCCGCAGGCTGACCGATTTTGCCGAAACCACCTCTCTCAACCAGATCTTCTGGAATGATACGAAAATCGGCGTCATTGCGGCGGGAAGCACCTATCAGTACGCCCGCGAGGTGCTCGGTGACCGCGCGAGTTACCTGAAGCTCGGCATGATCCACCCGCTGCCCGTGCAGCTGATCCGGGATTTTGCCGCCAAAGTTGAAACGCTGTATGTGATTGAGGAGCTGGATGACGTTATCGAGACACATTGCCGCAAAATCGGCGTCAATGTCATCGGCAAGGAGCTGTTCCCCTGGATCGGGGAATTTTCTCAGAAGCTGATTGAAGAGAAGCTGTTTGGACCCCGGAAAATTCCCTACGCCTATCCGGAGGCGATTCCGAACCGCCCGCCCGTCCTCTGTGCAGGTTGTCCGCACCGCGGCCTGTTCTTTGTCCTGCATCAGCTGAAGGTTACAGTCTCCGGCGATATCGGCTGCTACACACTGGGTGCGAGCGCGCCGCTTTCCGCAATGGACACCACAATCTGCATGGGCGCCTCTGTTTCCGGCCTGCACGGTTTTAATATGGCCCGCGGCGGGGATTCCGCTGCGCATTCGGTGGCGGTTATCGGGGATTCGACCTTCATTCACTCCGGCATCACCGGCCTCATCAATATCGCCTACAACCAGGGCACTTCTACTGTAATCATTTTGGATAACTCGATTACCGGCATGACCGGCCATCAGCAGAATCCCACTACCGGATACACCCTGAAAGGGGACCCGACTGCAAAGGTCAGCCTGGAAAAGCTCTGCGCCGCCGTCGGCATCAACCGCGTGCGGGTGGTCGACCCATACAATCTCGCGGAAACCCGCAAGGCAATCGAGGAAGAGCTGGCTGTCGACGAACCGTCGGTGATCATTTCCCGGCGTCCCTGTGCTTTGCTCAAATACGTTAAGCACAAAGCGCCGCTCAAGATCGTCACCGACAACTGCCGCGGCTGTAAGGCCTGCCTGCGGCTCGGCTGCCCGGCCATCAGTGTAATAGATGGCAAAGCGGTGATTGACAACACCCAGTGTGTCGGCTGCGGCCTCTGCGCCGATCTGTGTAAATTCCAGGCCATCACGGCGGAGGAGGAGTCGAAATGAACAAAAATGTCATGATCGTCGGCGTCGGCGGGCAGGGAAGCCTGCTGGCCAGCAAGCTTCTCGGCCATGTTGTGATGCAGGCCGGTTACGATGTCAAGGTTTCCGAGGTCCATGGAATGTCCCAGCGCGGCGGCTCGGTTGTCACTTATGTCAAGTATTCGGATGAAAAGGTCTGGTCGCCGGTCATCAACGAAGGGGAAGCGGACATCATCATTTCCTTCGAACTGCTGGAGGCGGCCCGCTGGGTTTCCTTTCTGAAAGAGGGCGGAACGCTGGTCGTCAACAACCAGGAGATCGCCCCAATGCCGGTCATCACCGGCACCGCCGCCTACCCGGAGGACATCGCCGGAAAACTCCGTTCCTCCGGCGTGAACCTCAAGCTGGTAGACGCCCTCGCTCTCGCGCTGGAGGCAGGCTCCGCCAAAGCGACCAATGTGGTTTTGATGGGTGCCGTTGCCAATGCGATGGACTTTCCGGAGGAGATGTGGCAGAAGGCCATTGATGAATGTGTTCCCCAGAAATTTTTGGAGTTAAACCGCAAAGCCTTTGCACTCGGACGCGGCCGCCGCGCCTGAG
This sequence comes from uncultured Clostridia bacterium, assembly GCA_944388305.1. GTDB lineage: Bacteria > Bacillota > Clostridia > Oscillospirales > Ruminococcaceae > Merdivicinus. The sequence continues at coordinate 15,748 of CALXIG010000213.1, read as the reverse complement.
AATCCGTCTGAAGAAAGGGTGAATTGTGATGACTGCCAGACAGCTTTCTGTTTTTGTCGAGAATAAGCCCGGCCGCCTCGCTGAGATCACATCGGTGCTGGCGGAGGAGAAGGTGGATATTCGCGCTGTCTCTGTTTCGGATACGGCTGATTTTGGAATTTTGCGGTTGATTTTAAACAATCCCGACCGCGGATGCGAGGTGCTGCGTGCGCATGGCTGCACAGTTTCGCTGACGGAGGTCCTGGTCATTCGGATCAACGACCAGCCCGGCGGACTCGCGGCCCCCATGAAGCTGCTGTCGGACAACGGAATCAGCGTTGAGTACATGTACGCCTTCCTAACCAAGACGGAAGGTGCGGCCAGTGTCATTTTCCGTGTCAGTGACAGTGAAAAGGCGGGCCGCCTGCTGGAACAGAATGGCATTCAGCTGATCTCGGAAGAGGAAATCCGCAATATGTAAAAACGCACCGGCAGGCGAATCATGCCGCCGGTTGTTTCTAAAACAGTGAAGCCGGCCTATGGTTGCGATCATAGGCCGGCTTTTGATGTACCTGATATCCGGCCGGTAAACCGGAACCGGTTAAATCATTCTTATCGGGAAAAACATGTAATTTTTTCCGCTTGCAGGGCAGCAGAAATCGTGGACAGCTCCAACCAGTGCAATATGATTGGCCTTCATATAGTCCAGTACCTCCCAAAACGTATTTTCGCTTTCTGCTTCTGCATAAATATACTCATAGCCTGGAATCGTCCATTTTGTCCATCCCGCGGGCGCTTCAGCATCATCCGTACATTCCACACCGGCAAGGTATAGCCCTTTGCTGAAATGGTTTTCCCATGGTTGATATGAATGGGAAAAATCGGACATCGCACCCCAAATGCCAACCGGATTGCCGTTTCCGTCCTTTTTTGCGAGCGGCTGGACTTCGCTGAAGTGTGCGTTTGCATCCGACCATAATTTTTGAATGAAACCCTGCCCATCCAAAGTGGAGCCTTCTTTCCCAATCACAACAAAAGCATTTTTTGTGCATTTCTCGATTTTCATACGAACATCTCCAGATTTAAGTTCTCCATGTCGCTGAAAAAATACAGAAACAGCCACAACAGAATGAACTGCTGTGGCATGCAGCTGTTTTATGGTTTCTGCCGGTCTGTTTTCATTTTTTCAGCCGCAGTATGGCGACGAGAGGGTAGTGGTCGGACGGATACCGCCCATTGAAGCTTGTCTGGTCAATGTAGGCGTCTTCCAGCTCAAACTCTTCGCTGAAAAAGATATAGTCAATGGGATCCCCTTTGCGCCTGCCTTTGAAACCATGATAGGTGTTGAAGATCTCCTCCTGGGAAAAATTCTGCCAGATGCTGGTCAGGTGCAGGTCCTCATAGTTGTGCCGGTTTTCTGCCAGAATGCGAATCGGCTTACTGTTCGGCTTGGCGTTGAGATCCCCCATCAGCACGGTCGGCAGCTTTTCCGTCTGATTGAGCTCATGCATGTATTGCAGAATGATACGGACGCTCAGAACCCGCGCCATCCCGCAAATGTGGTCAAAATGCGTGTTGAAAACCCGCACCTTGGTGCCGAGCTCCTGCACATAGGCCTCGCAAATGGTGCAGATGCGGGGGAAAACAGCGTAATATGCCCGGCTGCCCAGCTTTTCCGGGTGTTTGGAGAGCCAGAAAACAGTGTTAAACCGCACTTCAACATCGTCTTTTTTAAATAAGATCGCCGACTGCTCGTCCTCCATTTTCTTATTCCGGCCGAATCCGCGGATGTTGTACCGGTCGGAGATCCGCGCCATGATATCCGACCGCATGGAGGGGATCAGCTCCTGTACGCCAATGATGGCAGCGTTGGACTGCCGGATTACCTCGCTGATTAAATCCCGCCGGTAATCCCATGTATTCCGGCGGGCAAATGGGGAGTCGTGCTTTAGATTGAAGGATGCGATTTTGATTGCCTGGGACATGTTTTGATCACCTTATCATTCAAAATATGGAAGTAATACCGTCTCAAAGAAGCCTTCCTTACTATCATATACGATTTTCCACACTTTGTCCATTCAAAATCCTTCCAATTTTGAAAACTTTTTATCGGCATTCTTCCAAAAACGCTGAATTTCCTCTGCGAGCTGCTCCCTGGAACGCACTGCGCGCGCCTGAGACCAGTGTGCGGGAAAGAGCGCACGGTATCCAAAATTGGCAAAACGCTCGTCAATGAGCAGAACAATCCCGCGGTCATCTGCGCCGCGGATGACCCGTCCCGCCGCCTGCATCACCTTGTTCATGCCCGGAAAGCGGTAGGCATAGTCGAAGCCGCTGCCGTTCAGCTTCTGGTAATAGTCCCGGATCACGTCCGGTTCCGGACCGATCTGCGGCAGCCCGACTCCGACAATGGCGGCGCCGATGAGCCGGTCTCCCCGCAGGTCGATCCCCTCCGAAAAAATTCCGCCCATCACGCAGAACGCCGCCAGCGAACGGGACGGAGATTCCTCGAACTGTGCGAGGAACGCTTCCCGCTCCGGCTCGGTCAGTCCGCTTTCCTGCATCACCGGCCGGATCTCCTCTCCGCAGAGCGGGAGAAAGCGCTCATATACCTGGCGGCAGTAGGTGTATGAGGGAAAAAAGAAGAGGTAATTGCCGGTTTTGCCTTTGGCGAGAACCAACAGCAGGCTGGCGATTTCATCCAGGCTGTTTTCCCGGTCCTGATAGCGGGTGCTTACCCGGTCGGCAACCAGAAGAGCGAGGTTCTCCTGCGGAAAAGGGGAGGGGAGCTGTAACAGTTTCGCCTCCTCTCCGCCGCCCAGCACCGCGCGGTAATAAGGCATGGGGGAGAGGGTCGCCGAAAACAGCGCTGCCGCCTTTCCCTTGGAGAGAGCCGTGTCCAGAAAGGCGGAAGGGTCCCGGCAGAAGAGGGTGACAGTGAGGTCGTATCCAAACGGGCGCAGCATGGTGACGTAATGCGCATCGTACAACTCGGCCGTCCGCTGATACGCGAGAACCTGGAAGTAGAGTTCCAATACCTTCTCCTGCGCCGGATGGCTCAGATTTCCCCGCAGCCAGTCCTCCATTTTACTGACAAGGGAGGCGAGCGTTTCGGAAAATCCGGCAGGCGCCTCCTCCCGCACCGTCGTGACACCCGGTTCGCACTCGTTGCGCAGTGTTCGGAGGGCGGTGTCCGCCTTCCCAAGCGCGGATTTGAGCGCCTTTTCCCCCTTGCCCTTGCCAAGACCCGTTTTGAGGGCGCGGAAGGCAGATTTGCTCAGCCGCGCGGAGTACATCTCCCGCGAGCGGTCGACCAGATTGTGCGCCTCATCCACCAGAAAGACAAAATCTCCCCCATTGTCGGCGAAAAAACGCTTGAGTGAGACAACGGGATCAAAGAGGTAGTTGTAGTCACAGATGACGCAGTCCGACCACAGCGTCAGATCAAGTCCCAGCTCAAATGGGCAGACCCGTCCTTCCCGTGCGTATCGCTCGATCACTTCCCGGGAAAAGGCGTCCTCTTTTTGCAGCATTTCGAACAGAACGCCGTTCACCCGGTCGAAATGGCCGTCTGCATAGGGACAGTCGACAGGGTTGCAGCGCCGTTCCTCCAGAAAGCAGATTTTATCCTTGGCAGTCAGCGTGACCGTTTTGAAGCGAAGCGGTTGCTGCCGCAGCAGGCCAAAGGTCTGTTCCGCCGTCTGGCGGGTGATGGTTTTGGCAGTGAGGTAGAAAATGCGGGAGGTCAGTCCTTCTCCCATTGCCTTGACGGCGGGGAACAGAGTGGACACCGTCTTTCCGATGCCGGTCGGTGCCTGGCAGAAAAGACGGCCTTCCCGCTGGATGGTGCGGTAAACTGCAACAGCGAGCTGCCGCTGTCCCTGCCGGTATGCCGGGAAGGGAAAAGAGAGCGCCTGAATACTGCGGTTGCGGAGCTGCTGCCAGCTGCTCTGAAAGCCGGCCCAGACCTGGTATCGGCGCAGCAAATCCAGGTAAAACACTTCCAGCGTTTCCCTGGTACACCGGCGGAAAAAACGCTTGACCTCTTCCGTCTCAATCTGAAAATAGGTGAGGCGGACGCCGATCTCCGCCTTCCCCTCCTGTACCGCGAGAAAGTAGGCGTAGCAGTACGCCTGCGCCCAGTGCAGGCGGTTAAAGTCCTCCCCGATGAATTCCAGCGGCGCGGCGGTCGTCTTGATTTCGTCCACCGTCTCCAGTCCGTCTTCACCGGTGAAAATCCCGTCGGCCCGCCCTTCCACGGTATATCGGGTGCCGTCCAGCTCGCAGGTGTGAGAGAATTTCACCTCTGCCCGGTATCCGGCCCCCGCTTCCTTTTGCAGGCGCCGGTGAATGCGCCCGCCTTCCAGCGCCCGGTCCGCACCACCGAAACGGTTGTCAATGCTCCCGCCGCGCAGCACGAACTCAACCAGCTGCCGGACTGGCAGCTTCACTTCCTGCTCCAAACGGCCTCCTCCTTCCTATTCCAGCGTGACATGGTCCTTCAATTCTGCAAAGGTCTTTTCGCCGATGCCGTCGACTTCCATCAGCTGTTCAATTTCAGTGAAGTTCCCATGCGCTTCCCGGTAGGCGAGGATTCGCTCCGCGATGACCTCTCCGACGCCAGGCAGCGTGTCCAGCTCTTCCAGCGTCGCTGTATTGAGATTGACCGGCCCGGGCGGTTCCGGCATCGGCAGGGATTCTGCGGCGGATTCGGGCCGGGATTCCGGCTCCACCAGCGTCATCCCCGATCCCGGCGGCGCAATCCAGATGTTCAGCACCAGAATCGCCGCCAGAGTCATGCCGGCAGCCAGCAGCAGGAGAGCGGAAAGCCTGTTTTCCCAGTTTTTCATGCGAAATTCCCCTTTCTGTCCGGCTCAGCAGTGGAACTGCGCAAAGCTGCCCTGCCTTGTCGCAGTGACAGCCAGCTTGGCAGGAATATAGTGGGCGAGTGTCTCGACATGGGAGATAATTCCCACCAGACGGCTGCCGCCCTGCAACTGCTGCAAGGCGTCCATCACCACTTCCAGCGAGTCGGCGTCCAGACTTCCGAAGCCCTCGTCAATGAGCATGGTGTTGATTTCCACGCCGCCGCTGTACTCGGTGATGACCTCCGCCACGGCGAGGGCGAGCGAAAGTGCGGTGAGAAAGCTCTCGCCGCCTGAAAGCGTGTTGGTGTCCCGGTACTTGCCGGTGTTGACATCCAGCACCTCCAGATCCAGTCCGGACGGCCTCCGCCCGCGTCCTTTTTCCCCCTTGCGGGAGAGAAAGTACCGTCCGCTGCTCATGGTTTGCAGGCGGAGATTGGCGCTTTCCACAATCTGATCGAAAAATCCGCTCAGCACGTATCGTTCAAAGCTGAGCGCCGCCGGATTATTGCCGCCCGCCGCTTTGGAGAGCGCCGCGGCGGTCTGATAACGGCTGGTCAGCATTTCCAGCTGCTTGCGCTCCTGCGCAATCTGTTTGGCAGTCCGGCCCGCCGATTGGAGGTCGGCCTCCAGTGCGGCGGCACGCCTGGTGGCATCCTGAATTTCGCGGTCCAGCGTCTCCGCCTGAACGGTCATCTCCTCCAGCGGGAAAGGATGCAGCCCCTCTGTTTCGGCGGCAAGCCGGTCCGAAACCGCGCGTGCGCGGGTCAGTCTTTTCTGAAATTCCTCGTACGCCTTTTGCCGCCGCTCGAGGCTGGGCAGCTCCCGCAGATCCGCCCGGTAATGCTCCATCCCGCAGTAGCCTGCCTTCTGAAAATACAGGTCAAATTCTTCCTGCTTCTCTCTGCGCTCCGCATCCGCCTGTTTCACCTGTTCCGACAAGGCAGTTTGTGTGGCAGCCAGACGCGATTCCTCACCGGCCATCCTGCGCAGGAGGTGGTTTGCCTCATCCAGTGCGGCGGAGATGGCGGAAATTTCCCGGTCAATGGCCGAAAGTCGCCCCGGAAGCGTCTCTTTTTCCCGATATTCGGGGGGGATTTCCTCTGCAAGCCGGGCGGCCGCCTGTATCGCCGCCTGCATGGCGCCGTGATATTCCGCGTATTCCTGCCGCAGTTCCCCGATTTTCTGCTCCAGAAAGTCGGAATTCTGAAATTTCGGATCATTCCAGATTTTTTGTCCAACCTGCTGCTGAAGAAGGATTTCCTCTGCGCGCAGCCGCTCCTGTTCGGCCTGACGGACCGCCTCGAAAACCGGCGCAGCGGCTTCGTCCAGCTTGTCCGGCGATTCCGTGAGCAGTTCCAGAGCAGGGAGGGGAAGATTTTCCGCTTCCAGCCGGAGAGAGGCGCGCTGCCAGCTTTCTGCGGCGGCCGCACCAGCCGCAGAAAGCTGCTCCGCGGCTTTGTCGGCCCGTTGACGCAGATGGTCCACCTCTGCCTGTGCCGGCGTTCCCTGCGCAAGGGCCGCAGGATTTGGATGGTGAACAGCGCCGCAGACCGGGCAGGGCGTCCCGTCCTGAAGCGTCTGCGCCAGGATCCCGGCCTGCCCGTCCAAAAAGCGGCTGTATCCGGTGAGATAAGCTTCTTTTGCCGCGAGATGTGTCTCTCTGGCCTGGCTTGCTTGAAGAAGCATCCGCCGGAGTTCCGTCAGGCTGTCCGCCGCCGCGGAAGAGCCTTTCGCCCGTTCAGCGGCATGGCAGCGCTCCTGAAGCAGCTTCAGGATTTCCATCCTGCGAATACACTGCTGGCGCTTGCCGGACGCTGTTTTCTGCGCTACCTCCTGTTTTTCCAATTCCTTCCATTTGTCCTGTATCCGGCCGAGGCGGTTTTTTTCCTCCTGAAGGGCGGGAAGGCGGTTCTGAGCTGCCTGCGCCTCCCGGAGCGCTTCCTCGGCTTTTTTCTTTTCGGGGAGCAGGCGCGCATATTCCGCTTTTATGCGATCCAGATCGAGCTGGGCGGCAGTCAGCCGCGTTTCAACGGAAACAACGGCATCCTCCCGCAGTTTGAGCAGCCGTACTCCGGCCAGGCGGTCAATCCGCGCCTTTTCCCGCTCCATTTCCGGCAATCCGGCGGTTAGAGAACGGAGGTTGGCCTGGCTCTCGGAATATTCGGTTAATTTGCGATTGACCATCTGCGCCTCCTCCAGATGGATGGCGGCGCGCTGCCGGACAAGTTCCTCCGACTGCTTTTTGATCTGCGCGGCCTGTCCGGTCCGCTGTGCAATCAGCCGGTCGATCTCCGCCGCAATAGAGGCAACCGGAAGCGGCTCGCAGCCGAGCAGACGGTCCAGTTCTTCGCTGCGCAGGGGAACTGACCGGACGAGAGCAGCCAGCAGGTGAAAGGAGTGTTCATACTGTTCCCGCAGCGCGGCTTCCTCCGCCTTCAGACAGTCGGTAAAGGCCGCAAAAATCTGGGTGTCAAAAATCGAACGGAAAATCTCCTGCCGTTTGCGGGAATCCGCGTCGAGAAAGCTGCGGAATTCTCCCTGCGGCAGCAGCACAATTTTGCGGAATTGCTCCGCGTTGATGCCGAGGATCTCGAGAATGGCGTGATTGACCGCGGTAACGCCCGAAATTTCCCCTCCGGTATCGTACCGGAGGGAGGCGGTTGTCTGGACTGTCCGCTCACCCTCGCCGCGCTGGCGCGCAAGCTGCTGGGTTGGCGCGCGGCTGACGGTGTAGACCCGGCCGCCGGCCTCGAAGGTATATTCAACGAAACAGCGCTCCTCCGTCCCTGCAAAGTCGCTTTTGAGCTGATCTGCCCGGCGGAGAGCGCCGCTCGCCTCGCCGTAGAGGGCATAGCAGATTGCGTCAAACAGGGTGGTCTTTCCGGAGCCGGTTTTTCCGGTAATCAGAAACATCCGGCTTCCGCCCAGCTCGGAAAAATCCAGTTCCTGCCTCCGGCGAAATGGCCCGAAGGCCGCGAAAACCAGTTTCAGAGGGGTCATTCGTTCACTTCCTTTCGCGCCTGTCCGGCTGCTGCGGCCACCATATCTTTCGCCGCCGCAGAAAGCGGGGCCTGTGCGACATATTCATAAAATTGAGCGAAAAGTTCCGGGACCGAAAGCTCCCGCGCGTCTCTGGTGCGGACAGTAAAGGAGGCGTCCGGCCGCTCCTGCTCCCGGTAGGAAAGCCCCAGCAGGTTGGGATACCGCTCTTTCAGCCGGCGCGCCGGGTCCAGAATCAGTTCGCGGTCGGTCAGCTCGGCAAAAAGATAGTCGTCCGACGGCGTTCCGTCCAGCAGTTCCGCGAATTTCCCCGAAATTCGCCGCAGCTTATGCAATGGCGGAAAGGCTTTCTCCTCGATCCGCAGCATCCCCTTTTCCCTCATTTCCACGATGGTGACAGAGGGACGGTTGCCCGCTTCCCGCGGAGAATACCTGAGAATGGAGCCGCTGTAGCGTGCGGATGGCGCGAGCGGCATTTTGCGGTGCAGGTGTCCGGCTGCAATATAGTCAAAATCCGCAAAGGCAGACAGACTCACCAGCTCGGCTCCTCCCAGCTCCTCCTGCCGGAAAGCGGCATTTCCCAGCTCAAAAAAGCCATGACAGATCAGCACCTGACGCGCCTGCGGGTTGACGCGGGCGCGCAGCTTTTCAGTCATCCGGTCGAACGCCTCCTGCATTGTGTGGATGCGCGGACTGTCCGGTTGAAGCGAGTTGACCGCGGCCGGTTCCGTCCAGGGAAGCAGGTGGAATTGCACCGGACCGTATTCGTCCGAAAACTCGACCGTCTCCACCGGGTCTGTCAGCGCACCTGCGATGTGCAGCCCTGCGCGGGAAAGAAAATCCCGCTCATAGGAGAGGCGCTCGCCGGAATCGTGGTTGCCCGCGATGGCAAGCACCGGAATGCCGCACTCCAGGACCGTCCGGCTGAAAAATTCATCGAGCAGCTTCATCGCATCGGCGGAGGGAATGGGCCGGTCGTACAGGTCCCCTGCGATCAGCAGGGCGTCCGGCCGTTCCTCCTCCAGAAAGACGGTCAACTGTTTTAGAAAATGCCGCTGGTCTTCCAACAGGGAGACGCCGCAAAGGCTCCGCCCGATGTGCCAGTCGGCGGTGTGGATGAATTTCATTTCTGCTGTGATTCCTCCATAAGATTTTCAAAATACGCCCGCAGCGGCTGACCAAATTCCAAATCAGCCTGTTCCGACCGATAATTGCAATAAATCATATTCTTTGTTGCGCAGTAGACTCTGTAAGGGCCTAGAACGATTTGCTTCCCAGCCACTTTCCAATTCTTCCGCTGACTCATATTGATAAATCGACAGGGAGAAGTCCCCTGGCTGGAGAGTTGCTTCAAAAAGGGAGGACGCAAAAAAAGGTTGCCCGATTTGCAAAGTCCGCGTCCCCCTCCTGTATAAACTCCACATTCTCCAAAGTGTAGCCCATATTCTGAATATCCCGGAGGATGGCGTGCAGTTCTTTGACAGACTCCGGGATAGCTCTTTCCGCGACAAAGGGAATGACCACCGTTACAATCAGCCCCAAAACCGCCGCCAACATCCGCTTTTTCATGGCTCTTTGCTCCCCTCCAATGTTTCCAGGTATTCCCGCACCGGATCGCCGTATTCGGCCTGTTCCGGGGCGCTGAGCAGTGTAATCAGCGTGTATTCAGTTTCGTAGAATGTGGTCCCGGGGGCGAGTACTGTCCACGCAAAAGCGTCTTTTCGCTGTTTGGCACCCTGCTCCCGCAGTTCCGGGGAAGTGTATTCGTGAAACAGCAGTCTTCCTTCTCCCGGCTCCAGCTGTACGGCGCAGACCGCATCCGCCGAAAAACGGGTGTCCGTTCCGGTCATATCCGCATATTCCTCCGTGCCCTCTCCCGCAGTCAGCACACTGGGAAAGGAATACCCCATTTCCCGCAAGCCGTGAAGAATGTTCCGCACTTCGAGCTGTGCCTTTATTGCCTCTGGATATGTAGTATAGGCGTACGTGTGGAGCGAAGCATTTTCCAGGTAGTCCCGCACCGGATTTTCCTCCGGCGCGCTGCCGGGCCGGTACCAGATCAGGGCGCGTTCCGTTTCATATAAATAGACACGCACTGCAATAGGCGCCACATTCCGCGGAACCGCCCAGTATTGCAGCCATTCCTGCATCCCGGCCTCCCGTTTTTCTGGGGAGGCGTAGCTGAGGACCTGTAAAACACCGTTTCCCGGTTCAAATCGGATCGCGCGGGCGGTATCGGCGGAAAAGGTGTTCGCACTGGAGATTTCCCTTGCAGACAGCGCGTATCCCGCCTCTCTCAGCAGGTGTTTGAGAGTGCGCACCTCCGGGCTTTCCGCCGGGGCGGTCAGAAAGGGGAGGAAAGCTGTTACAGCCAGCGCGAGCAGCGCCGCCAGAAAACGCTTTTTCATGGAGGATCCTCCCTTACTCGATGCTTTTGCTGGCTACCGCATTCAGATCCGCACCCGCAAAATTGCCCGCGAGGTACTCGTAGTATGCCTGGGAGCCGATCATGGCGGCATTGTCGCCGCAGAGGGAGAGCGGCGGCACAAAAAATTCGTACCCGCGCCTGCGGCATTCGGCGGTCAGACGCTTCCGCAGGCCGGAATTGGCCGAAACACCGCCCGCAAAGGCGATCTTCTGATAGCCGAATTCCTCCGCCGCCAGCATGAGTTTTCCGGCAATCAGATCACAGACGGTCTGCTGGAAGGATGCGCAGAGATCTTCCTTTACAACGGACTCGCCCTTCTGTGCCGCATGATTTAATGTGTTCAGCACCGCGGTCTTGAGGCCGGAAAAACTGAAGTCATAGGGGCTGCCCTCCACCCTGGGATGGGGCAGGGGGTAGGTTTGGGGATTACCGGCCTGCGCCGCCCTGTCGATGGCGATGCCGCCGGGATAGGGGTAGCCCATCGCGCGCGCTGCCTTGTCAAACGCTTCCCCGGCTGCATCGTCGCGGGTGCGCCCAATCACCCGGAAACAGGTGTAATCCAGCACCTCGACGATGTGGCTGTGTCCGCCGGAGGCCACCATGCAGAGAAAGGGCGGCGCCAGCTCCAGGTGGGCAATGTAATTGGCAGCGATATGCCCCCGGAGGTGGTGGACGGGAATGAGCGGCTTTCCTGCCGCCAGCGCCAACCCCTTTGCATAGTTGACGCCGACCAGCAGCGCACCGATCAGGCCGGGCGCATAGGTGACGGCGATGGCATCCAGACCATCAAAGGTAAGACCCGCCTTCTCCATGGCGGCCTCCACCACCCAGCAGATGTTTTCACAGTGCCGCCGGGAGGCAATTTCCGGCACGACGCCGCCATATTTGCGGTGTTCCTCCACCTGGGAGGCGATGACCGAAGAGAGGACCGTGCGCCCGTTGACTACCACCGAGGCGGCGGTCTCATCACAGGAGCTTTCAATCGCGAGAATTTTAATTTCTTTTTCCAATGTGATTCTCCTTTACAGCTTGAGCCCCATCAAGACGGCGTCCTCTGCGGGGTTCTGATAAAATCGCGGGCGCTTTCCGAGCCCCGCAAAACCGGAGGCGCGGTAAAGTGCCTGAGCGGGGAGATTGGATTCCCGCACCTCCAGAAAAATCCGGGTGATGCCGCGTCCGCGGCAGAATACTTTCAGCGTTTCGAGCAGTTTTTCCGCAATTTTCCGCCGGCGGTAATCGGGATGGACGCAGATGCGGTTGAGATTCAGTTCGTCGAGCACCCAGATGGCATTGAGATAACCGCAGAGAACGCCGCCGCACTCCGCCGCCAGGAAACAGGCGCATTCCTCCCGAAAAGTGTCCCGCAGCCCCTTTCGGGTCCACGGGTCCGAAAAGCAGCACGCCTCCAGTTCCGCCGCGGCGGGGAGATCCGCCTCCGTCAGCGGGCGGATGATGATGTCAGAAGTCATAGATTTCTGTCCTTTCCATGGGAATGTACCGGATTCCGTCCCGAAGCTGTTCCGGCGCAAAAGGCCGAAAACCCATCGCACGGTAAAAATTTACTCCCTGCGGGGAGGCGTAGACGGTGACCCGCTCGGTACCCGCCCTCGCACAGTGACGAAGCATTTCCCGCACCAGAGCCGATCCCACGCCCCGACGGTGCAGTTCTCCGCGGACAAACAGCAGGCTGATGTGCCGGTTTTCCCGCAGCGCACCCATACCCGCGAGCTGCCGGCCGCAAAACGCACCCCAGAAAGTGAGAAGGCCGCTGCGCACCATCCGGCGGACCTGTCTTTCCTCCAGAGCGGCCAGAAAAGCCGCGATTCCTTCCGGCTGAAATTCCGGCGCGTCAAATTCCAGAAAAACTTCCCGGCAGAGGGCCAGCGCCTCCGAAAGGCGGGACGCCGGAAGCCGTCTGACCTTCCAGTCCATTGCGCTCATCCCTTCGCCTGGTACCAGTTTTTTCCCTGATGAATATCGACACAGAGTTTGACCGGCAGGTCGGCAGCCCGCTCCATTTCCTCCCGGACAATCGCCATGACCCGTTCCGTTTCCTCGTCGCGCGTTTCAACCAGCAGCTCGTCGTGGACCTGCAAAATCAGCCGGGATTTGAGTCCCTCGTCCCGCAGGCGGCGGTAGACCCGGATCATCGCCAGCTTGATGATGTCGGCGGCTGTTCCCTGGATGGGCATGTTCATGGCAACCCGCTCCGAAAAGCCCCGCAGCGCCGGTTTCTTGGAGTGAATATCCGGCAGATAGCGGCGGCGGTGAAAGAGAGTTTCCACATATCCGTTCTGGCGCGCTCTCTCAACCGCGTCCTTCATGTAGGCGTCCACCCCGCTGTAGGTGCGCAGGTAATCGTCAATATACTGTTTGGCCTCCTTCACGGTCACGTGAATGTCCTGGGAGAGCGAGAAGGCGGAAATGCCGTAGACGATGCCGAAATTGATCGCCTTGGAGCGGCTGCGCAGTTCGGCCGGAACCTCGTCAAAGGGGATGCGAAATACCTGAGAGGCGGTCATCCGGTGAATATCCGCACCTTTGGCAAAACCGTCGATCATATTGCGGTCGCCGGAAACGGCGGCCAGCACCCGCAGCTCAATCTGGGAATAGTCGGCGTCGACCAGGGTGCAGCCCTGTTTTGCCACGAAAAACTTGCGCATTTCCGCGCCCAGTTCGGTGCGGACCGGGATGTTCTGGACGTTCGGGTCGGAAGAGCTGATCCGGCCGGTGCGGGTCTCTGTCTGATTGAAAGTGGAGTGCACCCGCCCATCCGGCTGAATGCACTTTTTCAGCCCCACAACATAGGTGCTGGAGAGCTTGGAAAGCTTGCGGTATTCGAGAATTTTGCCGACGATCGGATGGTAGGGCAGCAGTTTTTCCAACACATCCACATCGGTCGAATAGCCTGTTTTGGTCTTTTTTCCGGTAGGCAGGCCGAGCTGATTGAACAGAATCTCAGAGAGATGGGCGGGGGAGTTGGGGTTAAACTCCCGGCCGGCCAGCTCCATCAGTTCCCCGCGCAGCCGTTCAATCTGTCCATCGAGCAGCGCGCCGAATTCACTGATTCCCGCCTCATCGACGAGAAAGCCTTCTTCCTCCATAGAAGCCAGCACCTCGCAGAGCGGGCGCTCAATTTCGCCGTAGAGAAACTCCATTTGCCGCTCCGTCAGAATCTCCACCATCGCGTCAAACAGGCTGCCAATTGCTGCGGTGTCCCGTAGCTCCTCCGGGAACTCCGCGAGGGTGGGGCAGTAAGTGCGGCAAAGCTCCGGGATGGGGTAGGTTTTGTCCGAACTGCTCAGAAGGTAGGCCTGCAATTTGACGTCCTCCAGCTCACCCGCATAGGCAATCCCTTCCCGCATGGCATAACGATAGACCGGCTTGGCATCATAGGTAATTTTGGTCAGGCCGGATCCCAGCATCTCTGTCAGGATCTCCCGGATATTCCCCGTATTGACCGCAAACTTCCGTCCGCCCAGATGGGTGCAGAGGCGGACCGGTTTGCCCTGCTCAAAGGTGAGGAGGAAGGTCCAGCGCCCGCACTGCTCCGCGAGCGGGAGAAGGGAGGCCGGTTCCTGAATTGTCTCGCAAGGAAGGATATCCGGCGCCGCGAGCGGGAGCTGCTCTTCCTCCTGCCCGGAAAGGCCCAAACTCTCGAGGACAGAAGTCAGCTCGTATTTGCGCAGGAAATCCCGCAGCGCGCCGTCCTGCCGCTGTTTCTGCGACAGGAGCTCCGGATCGAAGTCGAGCGGCACCCGGCGGTTGATTTCACCGAGGGTATGGCTCAAAAGCGCCTCTTCCCGATGCTCTGCAATCAGCTTTTTGATGCGGGGAGTCGCCTGAATCGTATCCAGGTGGTCCAGGATGTTTTGCAGGCTGCCGTTTTGAGAAATCAGCGCCAGTGCGGTCTTCTCCCCGATGCCCTTGACACCGGGAATGTTGTCCGAGGTGTCACCCATCAGCGATTTCACCTCGATGAGCTGGCGTGGCTCGAGGCCGTAGGTTTCCCGCACCTTTTCGGGGGTGTAGAGGACGTCGCCCTGATTGGTGGCGAGGCTGACCGTCACCTGATCCGATACAAGCTGGAGGGAATCCCGGTCGCCGGTCGCGAGAATGCAGGTGCAGCCGGGATGGCTGTCCGCATAGGCGGAAACGGTTCCGAGAATGTCGTCCGCCTCGTAGCCCTCAACGCCGATCACCGTTCCGCCGGCTAGTTCAACAAATTCCCGGCCGAGCGGCATCTGCGGGCGCAGCTCGTCCGGCATGGGGGAGCGGGTGCCCTTGTAGGCGTCATAGAGCTTGTGCCGGAAGGTGGGGGCGCGCAGGTCATAGGCGGCAATCACCACATCCGGGCGGTGCGCCGCGAGCAGCTTCTGGTAGGTCTTGGTAAAGCCGAAGAGGGCGTTGGTTTCAAAGCCGTCTTTGGTGGAAAGATGGCGGATGGCATAAAAAGAGCGGTTCATGAGCGAATTGTAATCTATGGCAAGAATTTTCATCAGGCAAAATCCTTTCTGGCGTTAAGGCAAAAATCCGGCCGCATACCGCCTGTGAAAAGTTCACAGTTTCGTTTCCAGCTCTGCCTTGACAGTCCCACAGTTTTCCATTATAATATATCCATTATAGCATATTTTTCACCCCGATACAATGAAAATCGCGCGGATTCTGAACGCGCTGTAGCTGTTGCTCCGGTGATGGGAGGGAAATTGGGATGCAGGCTGTTTGCTGCCGTCGATTGACAATTGACGATATGGAGCTTATCCTGCGGATGAATCAAACCTTCCGGGAAGGGATGATCTGCTGCAAAAATGCGGAGGTTTTCCTGAAAAATCCCCGCAACTGGCTTTATGCGGCCGTTTGCAGGGAGGAGATCGTCGGTTTCGCCTACGGGTACGCACTGGAACGGCTGGACAGTAAGGGAAATATGCTGTACATCAACGAAGTCGGCGTAGCGGAAAGCTTCCAGCGGCAGGGGATCGGGTTCCACATGATGGAATGCCTCATGCAATGCTGCCGCGAAGAAGGAATTACCCGCTGCTTTTTGGCTGCACATCAGAATAATTCGGGGGCCAATGCCCTTTACCGCAAGCTTGGCGGGGAGGTCTCGCCTGATTCCCTGGGTCAGGATACCTGTTACTATTTCCGCTTATAAAAAAGAAGAAGGAAGATTTTTTTGAACACCATCCAGATTGGAAACGTGACGATAAAGAAAACCGCCGCCCTCGCGCCGATGGCTTCGGTCGCCGACCGGGCCTACCGCGAGATCTGCAAGGAATACGGGGCGGCTTATGTGGTGGGGGAGTTAACCTCGGCGAAAGCCCTGACCTTCTCCGACCGCAAAAGCGAGGAACTTTTAATGCTCTCCGCCCAGGAGCGCCCCGCCGCCGCCCAGCTTTTCGGCAGCGATCCCGCGGATATGGCAAAAGCGGCGCAGGTCGCCCTCAAATACCGGCCGGACATTCTCGACATCAAC
>CALXIG010000212.1 GCA_944388305.1 uncultured Clostridia bacterium | reverse complement strand
TGGCGCAGGTCTGGTCAATCCGGCAGCCCCTTGCGCCGAAGAGGAAACACTCCTCTGCGTCTATGGCCGGCCCCTTTTTGACCGCAAGCATCATGTCGGTGTCGTCCTTGCGGGAGGGGTAGAGGATGGCGCCGGGCGGCACGTCCTCATGCCGCAGCGAATCCATGTCCCCGATAATCATGTCGGGAACCAGACCAAGCGCGGCCGTGTGCCGTAGCCCGCCGTCGGCCGCGATAACGGTGCAGCCGCCTTCCGGCAGCTCCCGCCGCACAGAATGCAGGTCGGCGATCGGACCCGCGCCGAAAATCACGCACTTCACCGCTGTTTTTCCTCCTTCCACTCCCAGTCGGGAGTCTGCATGGCGTCCTCGTACATCGCGCAGTAGCTCTCGTGACGGCTGTGGGAGATCTTCCCTTCCGCCAGTGCCGCCAGCACGCCGCAGCCTTTTTCCACCCGGTGGGAGCAGTCCGGAAACCGGCAGCTGCCGGTGTATTCGCCAAACTCGCGGAAGCAGTCCGCCAGCTCCTCCTTGCGGATGCGGCCGTATTTGTCCAGCTCAACGGTGGAAAAGCCGGGGCTGTCGGCCACCAGGCCGCCGTTCGGCAGCTCGTAGATCTCCACATGGCGGGTAGTGTGGCGGCCGCGCCCGAGCTTGTCGCTGACCGCGCCCGTCTCCAGCCCGATGCCGGGGATGAGGGCGTTCATCAGGGTGGATTTTCCCACCCCGGAGTTGCCGATAAAAATGCTGAGTCTGCCGCAAAGGCAGCTGAGCAGCCCGCTGTAGTCGGTCTGCCCCGGCACGCTCGTGAAGACGCGGAATCCCGCGCCGCGGTAGACAGCCTGTATCGCGCCGGAATCAGCCAAATCCCCTTTGGTGAAGACGAGGACCGGTTCAATCCGCTTGCTTTCGCAGACGGCGATGAGCTTGTCGAGAATCAGGGCGTTCGGCGCCGGCTGAATGGCCGAAACCACCAGCACGGCGAGGTCAAGGTTGGCGGCCGGGGGGCGCAGAATCTCATTTTTGCGCGGGAAAATTTCCGCGACCACCCCGTTTTCCACCAACACCCGGTCCCCGACCAGCGGAGACCGGCCCTCCTTGCGGAAAATCCCCTTGGCCTTGCACTCCAGAAGCGCCCCTTCGCCGGTCAGAACGTAGTAAAAACCGCTGAGCGCCTTGCGAATCATCCCGGTTGTCCCCATATCAGTCCACCTCGACCGGCGCGTCTTCCGGGGAGCTGCCGCCGGTCATCGGGCCGCCCGGTCCCGGCTGCGGCCCCTCCTCAGAGGGGCCCGCAGGACCCGCGGGTTCCGACGAACCGCCCGGACCTTCAGGGTCCTGCGGGTCAAACGGTCCCTCCGGTCCGGCAGAGCTTTCGGGATCCTGCGGCTCCCTGCTGTCGAAGACGTCCAGATAGTAGCCATCGGTGAGGGTGGCGATATTCTCCTCAAAATTAACCTCGTAGGAGGCGTACATCAGGTTGTTGATGACGACAACCGCTTCCATGACGCCCTGCCCCTCGATCTCGCCGACCCAGGTAGCGGAAACCGTCGGATCGACCGTCTCGCGCAGCACCTCTTCCCCGCCGGCAAAGATGGAGAGCTCAAACGGCTCGGTCAGCCATTCCGGGAAGGCGACGGTGATGGCGGCGGTCGTATGATAGCCGGAGCCATTGCTCACCTTGAGGACAATGGCGGAGCCGCTCTGCGCATACTCGTTCTGCGGAAGGCTCTGCTCGACGACAGTGCCGGGCTTCTCCTCGCTGTCTACCTCCTCGACCTGCACCTCCAGATCAAGGGCGGAGAGCTTCTCCCGGGCGGCTTCGATGTCGTAGCCGACCAGAAGCGGCACCTTTACGACCGAGGTGATCTCAGCGCGGCTGACGTAGAGGGTCACCTGTGTGCCCTGCTCCACCTGCTGGCCGGCGGGCGGCTCGGTGCGGATCACCCGATCCGGCTCGACGGTGTCATCCTTCTGGGTGTGGATAATCGGCTCCAGACCGAGTTCCGCGAGCTGGTCTTCCGCCTCTCCGACGTAAAGTCCCTCCAACGGCGGAACTTCAAGCACCTCGATGCCGGCGCTGACCTTAACCTGAATGCGGCGGTTGGCCTTGACCCGGATGCCCGGTTCAATGCTCTGGTAGTAAATCTGCCCTTTCGGATATTCGCTCAAATCGTTCTCGATGACGATAAAATGGAAATCCTTGTACTCCTCCATCTTTCGGACGGTGTCGTAGTCCATCCCGACGAGGTTCGGCATGACGATTTCGCTGACCTTATCCTCCTGCCCGTAGTAAAAGAAGCCCATCAGCACCAGAAGCGCGGTGATGACGCAGGCGGCCGCAATGCCGGTCAGAATGAGGATGGTCGGGCTGCGCTTGACCACGACCTGCTCGTCCGACTCCACATCCTCCTCCGGCTGTTTTTCCGCCTGAATGGCGCTGACCGACCGGGAGTAGCGGCTGGCGGGGGGTTCCTCGGCGACATACTTGTACTCAAAGACGATGTTGGGATTCTGCTTAAACCGCTCGATCGCCTGGAGCATCTCGGTGGCGGAACGGTAACGGAGATTTTTGTCCTTCTGCATCGCCCGCTCGGTGATCTCACACAGACCGGTCGGGACATCCGGCGCCAGTTTGGAGACGGGGGTGGGCTTGGCATTGATGTGCTTCATCGCGATCTGCTCCGGCGTGTCCCCGTCAAAGGGCACGCCGCCGGTCAGCATCTCATAAAGCAGGACGCCGACCGAGTAGATATCGCTCTTTTCGTCCGACTCCTCACCGCAGGCCTGCTCCGGGCTGATATAGTGGACCGAGCCGATCGCCCGGTCGTCCATGGTGCGGATATCCTCCCGCGCAAAGCGGGCGATGCCGAAGTCCATGACCTTGATGGTGCCGTCCCGCAGGAGCATGACATTCTGGGATTTGATATCCCGGTGAATGACGCCGTTTTCGTGGGCGTGCTCGAGGGCTTTCAGAATCTGGGTGGTGAAATGGACCGCGTCCTTCCAGCGCAGCCGCCCCTGATGGGCGATATACTGCCGCATGGTGATGCCGTCGATATATTCCATGACAATATACTGCTCGGCGCCGGTAAAATTCACGTCAAAAACCTTGACGATATTGGGGTGGTCAAGCACCGCGATGACCTTGGACTCGTTGCGGAAGCGCCGCACGAATTCCTCATTGGTGAGATACTCCTCCTTGAGCAGCTTGATGGCGACCGTCTTCTGCTCCAGAAGGTCTCTCGCCTCAAAGACGTTGGCCATTCCGCCGCTCCCGATCAGCTTGACCAGTTCGTAGCGGCCGGTCAGCCGTTTTCCAATATAGTTTTCCATAGATAGTCCTCCGAAACTGCTCAGCTTTCCACAATGACGACCGTAATATTATCATGCCCGCCGCCCTGGTTCGCCATGCGGATCAGCGTTTCCGCCGCTTCCTCGATGGAGAGGCCGCCCAGCACCTCCAGTATCTCCTCGTCCGAACAGAGATTGGAGAGGCCGTCGGTGCAGAGCAGCAGCCGGTCCCCCGGCGCGAGCTCGAGGGTGTGGACGTCGATCTCCACATCCCAGTTGACGCCGACCGCCCGGGTGATGATATTTTTCCCCGGATGGTTGCGCGCCTCGCTCTCGCTCAGCTCCCCGCGGTCGACCATTTCCTGCACAAAGGAGTGGTCGCGGGTGAGCTGGGAGAGGACCCCGCCGCGGAAGCAGTACAGCCGGCTGTCCCCCACGTGGGCGATATAGGCGTGGTTCTGGTACAACAGGGCCAGCACGACGGTGGTCCCCATCCCGCTGAACTCGGGATGTTCCCGCGCGGTCTGATAAACGGCGCGGTTCGCGTTGAGCACCGCCTCGCGGATCAGCGTGCGGGCGGCCTCCGCCCCCATAATCTCCTGGTATTTTTCCCGCACCGTGTCGGCAATCACGGTTTTGGCGATCGAGCTTGCGGTGTCGCCGCCGCGCGCGCCGCCCATTCCGTCGCAGACCAGCGCGAGGCCGGCTCCGGTCCCGAGGGCGACGATCTTGACAGCATCCTGATTGGTGTCCCGCACCATGCCGATGTCTGTCTTTCCTACTAT
>CALXIG010000211.1 GCA_944388305.1 uncultured Clostridia bacterium | reverse complement strand
AACCAGCCCCTGCTCGGCAAAATACTTCTTCAGCTGCCGGAATCCGGCGGCGCCCAGCGCGTCGGCAAGCTCCGCCGCGCCGTCCAGCTGCACGAGGAGCACCGCCAGCCGCTTCTCGCGCAGGGCGAGTTTGCAGCGCAGCTCCTCATCGGAAGAAACCGCCGTGTCCTCTCCCTTCGCCAGCCGGGCAAAGAGGGCGTCCCGCCACCCCCAGAGGGAGCCGGCGCCCTGCGACCGCGAAGGAGGAGGCGGGAGGGCGCGCTGCATTTTGCGGCACAGTTCCCGGAAATAGGCGGCGATCTCCTCCTCGTCCTGGGACTTCAGAAGATAGCCGGACACGCCGTATTCAATCCCCCGCCGCGCGAAGGAAAATTCGCTGTAGGCGCTGTACAGGACCGTCCGCACCTGCGGGTACCGGCTCTGAATCTCACAGGCGAGCTCCAGGCCGTCCATCGCCGGCATCCGGATGTCGGTGAGGACGATATCCACCGCGTTGCCGGCCAGAAAATCAAGGGCACGCAGGCCGTTTTCCGCCGTTCCGGCAACCTCGACTCCGGCCGATTCCCAGTCAACCATCACGCAGAGAGATTCCCGCAGCAGCTTTTCGTCTTCCACAATCAGCAATCGAAACATCGCACCTTCTCCTTGTTCAAAAAACAGCACAAATGTTAAAACCGGGGCCTTTCCTTTTGCCCGGAAATACGTTATGATGAAGGTAGGTTACCGCGCCGCCAGCAGCGCCCGCCTGGCTGGACAGCAGGGACAGTCCGCCTCCCCGCAGAGCAGGAGGCCGGGTTCCGCCCTGAGCCGGGCAACGGCGATTTGCAGCATCTCCCCCGCCTCGATCAGCCGGGACGGCGCATTGCCGACCACCCCCTTGCGGACGATGCCCGCCGCCTCAAAATCCGGTTCCAGCAACTCAAACCGCTCGCTGCACCCGGGAAACTCCCGCTGCCGGAAGCGGACGGTACTCCCGTCCGGCAGCTCCGCCGCCGTATCCGGCCCCCAGGAGGCGTCGTAGGGGAGCCGGACGTAGGGCATTCCCGCCAGGGATTCAGCCAGATGAATGGCGGTGTTGACCCGGTTGTCCACCCCCAGCAGGAGGATGCGCCCGCCGATGCGGCAGAGCCTGGCGAGCGGGGAGTTTTCCCCCAGCGCATGGGTGGAATCGTGATTTTCCGTCAGCCACGCCGCCTTTGCCCCAACCGCCGCCGACGAATGGGAGGCGTGCCCGCTGCGGCAGGCGCCCGGCCAGCGCCGCACCGCCTCGGGAAAGGTCCCGAGCACCGACGGCGTTTCGTCCGGGCGGTAGGGCGCCGCGCCACGCCCGGGAAAGGAGAGGGTGTGGGTTGGGACCGCAAAGGTCCCCTCCGGTCCGAGCACGTCGAGCAGCGCCTCAATGAGGGTGGCGGGGCCATCCGGCAGCCAGCCGACCCGCTTCAGCGAGCTGTGAATGTAGAGGGTGTCCCCCTCCGAAACGCCGAGCCTGCGGAGATCCGCGGCCAGAGATTCCCGGCTAATTGCAACGTCCGTCATAAAACCGTCTCCCTGCACAATAAAATTTCATAGTTATTATACAATTTATTACAATCTTTGTCAAGCGTATCAGTACTTTACCTTGTGAAAGGACGTGTTTTCATGCCAACTACAATGAAGCAGGAGCTTCTGCGGATGCCCGGCGCGAACCTGGGCGGGGAAAATCCGCTGCCGGACATCCAGGCGATGCCGGACATTCACTCCAACGTCAAATTCGACCCATCCATCCCGCCCGAAGAGTGCCGTTACTTCAACTATGGCAGGGTCAACGGCATCCTCCCCTACCGGATGCAGGATCAGTATGACCGGGACAAACAGGAACGGGAATATCCATGCGTGGTGCTGGAAAACGACTTTCTCCGCGCGGTCTTTCTCCCGCAGTTCGGCGGCAAGCTCTGGTCGCTCCGCGACAAGGAGCACGGCCGCGACCTGCTGCATGTCAACCCCGTCTTTCAGCCCGCCAACCTCGCGCTGCGCAACGCCTGGACGAGCGGCGGCGTGGAGTGGAACATCGGCATGACCGGACACACGCCCTACACCCTCTCCCCCCTGCACACCGCATTCACCGCGCTGCCCGACGGCACGCCGGTGCTGCGGATGTACGAGTGGGAACGCATCCGCCAGGTGAGCTATCAGCTCGACGCCTACCTGCCGGAAGGCTCCCGCCGCCTCTTTATACGGGTCCGGCTGCGCAACACCCGGGACGAGGAGGTGCCAATCTACTGGTGGTCCAATATGGCGGTGGACGAGAAGCCGGACGTCCGGGTCATCGCCCCGGCCGGTCAGGCATTCTGCTTTGACTACAGCCGGGTCATCACCAAGATGGATCTTCCCCTTCACGAGGGGCGGGACTGCACCTACACCACCCGCATTCCCCGCGCGATGGACCTCTTTTTCGACATTCCGGAGGCGAACCGCAAGTGGGAGGCTGCGCTGGACGGAGACGGCTTCGGCCTTGTCCACGCCTCGACCCGCCTGCTTCAAGGGCGCAAGCTCTTCATGTGGGGAAACGGCGCGGGCGGCAGGCACTGGCAGGAGTTTCTCGCGGCCCCCGGCAAGGCCTACCTGGAAATTCAGGCCGGTCTCGCCAACACCCAGATGGAGCATCTCCCCATGTCGGCCGGCGCCTGCTGGGAGTGGCTGGAGAGCTATGGCTGTCTGAAAGCCGACCCCGTCAAAGTCCACGGCGGCTGGCGGGAAGCCTGCGCCTGCGTGCAGGAGGCCCTCGACGCGGTGCTGCCGGAAAATGTGCTGGAAGATGAGCTGCGCCGTCTCGCGTCCGGCCTGGCCGCGCCCGCCCCGGTCCGGCTTTCCGGCAGCGGATGGGCGGCACTAGAATTGAGGCGCCGGGGCGGCGGCGACCGCTTTCCCGGCGAGGCCGCCCTCTTCCCCGCCGAGTCGCTCGGAGAGGAGCAGGCGCCCTGGCTCTCGCTGCTGGAAACCGGGATTTTCCCCGCTATCGCTCCGGAGGACACCCCGGCGGCCTACCTGACCCAGCGGGAGTGGCTTCCCCTGCTTCAGAAAGCGGCCCGGACAACCAGCGGCCATTGGCACAGCTGGTACCAGCTCGGGGTCATGCACTGCGCCTGCGGGGATTTTGCGGCTGCGCGGGAGGATTTCGAAGCCTCGCTGCGCTGCACGCCCAATGCCTGGGCAAAGCGCTGCCTCGCCGTCCTCGAGCGGATGGAGGGCAGGCTGGACTCGTGCGCCAACCTGATGCTGGACGCCTGCCGGATGCTCCCCATTCTGCCCCTCGCCATCGAATGCGGGCAGGCGCTGCTGCTCGCCGGGCGCCATGCCGCCTTTGTCGACTTCTGCGACGGCCTTCCGCTCGCCATGCAGCAGCATGGACGGCTGCGCGCCCTGCGGATTCAGGCCGCCATTGAGCTGGAAGAGTTCGACCTCGCGCAGGAGATGCTAGCGGGGGATGGACCGGAAATCTGCGACATGCGGGAAGGGGAAATTCTGCTCTCCGACCTCTGGATCCGGCTGTGGATGCGCAGGCTTGCCAAACAGGAGGGAATTCCGGAGGACGCCGCGCTGCGCGCGCGGGTGCTCGCCGAATATCCCGTCCCCGCCCGGCTGGATTTCCGGATGAACGCGCAATAGGAGGTGCCGTATGAACTGGATCGACTACTTTTCTCCGCTGGAACAGGCGTTTGACGCCGGCCGTTGTCTCGGCCATCTGCGCGCAATCTGGGAAAACGACCGCCTGTTTTCCTTCGACGCCTTTGCCCGGACGGCAAAGACCTGTGCGGCGCGGATGGAGGCGGCGGGACTCGCCGGTGTGGAGCGGCTCCCCCTCGCCGCGGACGGTCGCACCGCCTACGGCGACTGGGTGATTCCCCGCGCCTGGGATGTTGTGGACGCAGCGCTCTCCACACTGGACGGGCAGGTGCTCGCCAGCTACCGGCAAACGCCCTGCTCCCTGGTGATGTACAGTGCGCCTACGCCGCCCGGCGGCATTGAAGCGCCCCTCGTCCGGGTCGACGACCCGGAAAAGGCCGATCTGGCCGCCCTGTCCGGCTGCCTGCTCCTGACCGGACGCCCTGCCGGAGAGCTGGTTTCCCTCGCTGTACGGGCGGGCGCCCGCGGCATTCTCACCGACTTCTTTCCCCTGTATCCCGGCGTGCGGGAGAGCCTGGAGGAAATGCGCGGTATTTCCCGCTGGGACAATGATTTCATCGTGCCCGTCAACGAAACCGGCCTCTTTGCCTTCAGCCTGCCGCCGGAAACGGGCGTCGCGCTGCGCGGAATGCTGGAAAAAGGCCCGGTCCGCCTCCGGGCGGAGGTCAATGCCCGGTTTTACGACGGATGCTGCGAAACGGTCTCCGGCTGCATCCCGGGCAGCGAGCCGGAGCTGCCCGAACTGTTTGCCTACGGCCATCTCTACGAGCCGGGAGCGGACGACAACGCCTCCGGCTGCGCGGTTCTGCTCGAACTGGCCGCCGCCATCAACCGGCTGATCGCCGGGGGTGTCCTCCCGCGCCCGCGCCGGACCATCCGTTTCGCCATGGGGTGGGAGTGCGCCGGGTCGATGGGGTACCTCCACCTGCACCCTGAACGGCAGGGGCGGATGCTCTGCGCCATCGTTGCCGACATGGTGGGGACCGAGGCCGTCGACCGCACCCACCTCTGCCTCTGGCACAATACCCTTTCCGGCTACTCCTTCGCCGACCTTCTGCTGCCCGCCGTGGACCGGGATTACCGAATCTGGAAGGGGGAGGACCATCCGAGTGAGGAAAAACCCTTCACCTTTGGCAGCGACAACATCCTCGGCGACCCAATCTGGGGAATGCCCACTGTCGCCATGATTACCGAACCGGCATTCAGCTACCACTCCTCGCTGGACACGCCGGAGCGGATCGACTCCGCCATTCTCAAGCGGGACGGCCTGATCCTCGGCGCCTTTCTGCTGTACCTTGCCAACGCAGGGGAGGAAGCGCCCCCCGTCCTCCTGCGGGAAATGGAACGGACGCCGGTTCCTCCCGCCGCCAAAGCGCCGCTGCTCCGCTCGCTCAACCGCCTCCCCGCCCGGCCGGACCCGGCGCTGGAGACCGCGGCGGCGCAGGCGGAATTCCCCATCCCGTCCATGCCGGCGGAAATCGGACGCGCGGGCGGACGGGACGTCCCGCGGCGGCTGGTGAAGGGGTGCCTGACCTTCGGGCCGCAGCCTGCGCTGCGCCGGTTCTGGCAGCCCGCCTGGAACGACCGGCTGAATCTTCCCCTCTTCTGGGCGGACGGCCGCCGCAGCCTCTGGGAAATTGCGGTTCTCTCCGCGGCGGAACAGAGGAAGGAAAGTCCGGAGGCATACGCTGTTCAATTTGCGCTGCTGCGCGAATACTTTGATTTTCTGGCGGAGCATGGCTACCTCGAATGGCGCCCCGCCAATTCGGAAAAGGAGGTGTCCGCCGGTGTATGACATGCGAAAAGAGCGGGAACTGTTCCGCTTTCTCGAAAGCGAGCCGCTGATGACCCCTGCCGCGCAGGCGGAATTTCTGGCGCGGCGCGCTCCGGACGGCTGCTTCGCCGCCCTGGACAGCCGCGAAACGCCCATCCACGATCTTTGCCGCTTTCCCGCGCGCTGGCTGAAGGATGATGCCGCCCAGCCGGTTTTCTCCGCCCGTCCGGGCGAGTACTACGCCTTTCAGGCGGCCGTGCGCACCGAGTGGGAGGACCTTCTCACCGGTTTTGACTGGGAGGGAAACTTTCCCGCGCCCCGCTGCATCAATCTGGGAGGCGTCGATTGCAAGGGCGCCGCATTTACCTGCGAGGTCCCGCTGAAGCCGGGCCGGATTCAGCCGCTCTGGTTCTGTTTCGATATTCCCGGGGACTTTGACGGGGAAATCTCCGGGGAGATCACCCTGCGCCTCCGGCAGACCGGTCCCGTGCCGCTGTCCGTCCGGATCAGCGTGGCCGGAGAGCCCCTCGCCGACCGCGGCGACAGCGAGCCCTGGCGGCATTCCCGCCTTCGCTGGCTCGACTCCCGCATCGCGGAGGATGAAAAGGTCACCTCCCCCTACATTCCCCTGCGGGTCCAAAAGAACGCGGTGCGCGGCCTGGCAAACCGGCTGGAAATCGCGCCGGGCGGACTGCCCGGCCAGATCAGCAGCCGCCTTTCTCCCGTCATCGCCTGTTCTGCGCGCAGCCTGCGGCCTGTCCTCGCCGCGCCCATCGCCTTCGGGCGGGACGGCGGCGAAGCGAATCCCGAGCCTGTCCGCTTCACCGTCCGGGAGGAGGGCCTCGCCGCCTGGGAATCCGGGTGGGAAGACGGCGGCCTCCGGTTCTGCTGCGAGGGCAGAATGGAATTTGACGGGTATCAGGAGTATCGGATCACTGTCACCGCCGCGGAGGAAACGGCGTGCGGCGGACTCTCCCTGCGCATCCCCTACCGCCCGGACACCGCCCGCTACTGGATGGGACTCGGGAAGCGCGGCGGGCTGCGGAACGGGGCGCTCGACTGGAAGTGGGACGTCTCCCTCAATCAGGACACCCTCTGGATGGGCGATGTGAACGCCGGTCTCATGTTGCGGCTCAGAGACGAGCATTACCGCAAGCCGGATATGCTCATCTACTATCACTATCATCCCCTCGTCCTCCCCGCCTGCTGGGATAACGGCGGAAAAGGCGGCGTGCGGGTGCAGGAAGAGGAAGGCTGCGTCCTGCTCGAGGCTTACACCGGCCCCCGGCATTTTCAGAAGGGGGAAAGCTGCACCTTCCTCTTTGACCTCGCGCCCACCCCGGTGAAACCCATCGACCGGCGGGAGCACTGGCTCGACCACTACTATCACGCTGTCCCGGAGGATCTGAAACAGGTTTCGCAGGGCGGCGCCAACATCGTCAACATCCACCACGCGACCGAGCTGAACCCATACATCAACTACCCCTTCTACGAGACGCAGAAACTCGCGGATTTCGCGGAACGCTGCCACCAGAACGGCCTGCGGGTAAAAATCTACGATACCGTCAAGGAAATGACCGTTCACATGACCGAATTCTGGGCCATGAAGAGTTTAAACGGAGAGATCTTTCCCACCGCCTGGGAGACCGGCGAGAGCTTTCAGGGCAGCGAGCCCGCCTTTGACGGATGGATGCACCGGATGCTCGGTGAGGACTACATGACCGCCTGGCGGCAGTGGATCAACCATGGCTGCTATCACGGCGAGATGGAGGCCTCGGTCGTCGTCGCGCCGATGTCCCGCTTCAACAACTATTTTCTGGAGAGCCTCGCCTGGATCCTCGAGCAGACCGGCATCGACGGACTCTATTTCGACGACGTCGCCTTTGACCGCAGCGTGATGAAGCGGATTCGAAAAATTCTGGACCGCGACCACCCCGGCTGCACCCTGGATCTCCACTCCTGGAATTACTTTTCAAACAACACCGTCGACAACTCCCGGCTGGCCGGTTGGGCAAACAGCATAAACCTGTACATCGACAATTTTGCCTTTCTCGACCGCATCTGGTTCGGCGAGGGGTTCGACTACGACGTTCCGCCCGACAGCTGGCTTGTCGAAATCAGCGGCATTCCCTTCGGTATGATGGGCGAGATGCTGCAAAACGGCGGCAACATCTGGCGCGGGATGGTCTTCGGAATGACCAACCGCCTCCCGAATCAAAAGGATCCTTCCGGGATCTGGAAGCTCTGGCAGGATTTCGGCATACACAACGCCGTCATGCTCGGCTGGTGGAATCCGGATTGTCCAGTGCGCACCGGGTGCACAGAGATTCCGGCCACCGTTTACCGGCTGCCGCACCAGAGTCTGGCCGCGCTGGCGAGCTGGTCGGAGGAGGACCGCGAAGTCTCGCTCTCCATCGACTGGGAGGGGCTCGGGCTGGATCCTGAGAAAACCGTGCTGGAAGTTCCGGAAATTCCCGGCTTTCAGCAGGCGCAGCGCTTCCGGCTGGACGCGCCCATTCCGGTGCCTGCCCACGCCGGCTGGGTGCTGGTATTCAAAGAAATCCATCAAAAGGAGGAATGACCGATGGCATCCTGCTGGGATCTGGACATCGACAGCGTCGCGCGGATCGGACTGCTCTTTCTGGACGGCGACGCCCTGGAGGAGGTGCTCCTCGACCGGTACGGTCATCCGGACTATGACTTTGACCGCTTCAATTCCTGCAAAATCGCGCTGATGAAGCTCGAGCGGATCAACCCGCGTCTCGGACTGACCGCCGTTCTCTGGCAGCTGCGGCCGGACGACGATTCTCTCGTCGTGCCGGTGGTCGCGGGCAACGCGCTCCCGCTCGAGGGGTACCGCCCGTCGCCGGTTTCCCCCGCCCTCCGCGCTGCGCTGGAGGGGGAATTCGGCAGCAGCGCCGCCCGCTCTGCGACCTGCTGTTCCCACTACTATCCGGTCCGAAACAGCGACGGGGAGATCTGCGGGGCGCTCGAGCTGCTCGCCGGACCGCGGCCCAAAATTGACATTTGAGGAGGATCGCTATGACTCTGCCATCCATCTGGCTGACCGGAGAATCCCTGCGGATCAACGGGCTGACCGGCGCCTTTGTGGAGGAAGCTCCCGACGGCCCGTCCGGTTTTGCCGGACAGATTTTTCCGGACGGGATCACACTTCGGGCCGCCCGCGGCCAGACCGTCTCGTTTCAGCTTATTTTCACGCCGGAATCCGGCAGGCTGCCGTCCTGTGCGCTGAATTTCTCCGCGCTACGCTGTGAAAGCGGTGCGGCGCTGGAAGCAGAAAACTTTTCCGCCTTCGCCGAGTGGTTCCACCGGCTGCACGGCAAGCTCGTCCCCGATCTGCTGCTTCCCTTTGCGCGCCTGGACCGGCCCTTTGCCATCCCCTTTGACAGGGAATACCTGCCCGACCAGCGCGCCGGAGCGGTCTGGATCGATCTCTTCATTCCGCGGGAACAGCCGCCCGGCCGCTACACTGGCGCGCTGACAGTCAAAACCGGCGAAACGCGGCAGGTTTTCTCCATCACCTGCGAGGTCGGCGCCTTCACTCTGCCGCTCCGCAGCAGGATCACCGCCGACCTCAACAACTACGCCGATTCTCTCTCGGATTCCTTCCAGAGCCTCGGGGAGCGGCCGGAGCGCTACCGGGACGGCAGCTATCTGGCGGTGGAGGCCGCCTTCTACCGGATGTCGCGGGAGCACCGCTGCCTGTACCACAACCTGCCATACCGGCATTCCGGCGCGATTCCCGAGACCTTCTGTCCCGAACTGGAAGGCGAGGGCAAGGGAATCCGGGTCAAATCGTGGGAGGGCTTTGACCGGCACTTCGGCCCTTACCTGGACGGCTCGGTATTCCGGGGCTGCCGGGAGGGGGATTATCCGGTGGAATTTCTCTATCTTCCCTTCCACCTGGGCTGGCCGGCAAACTACGAAAAGTGGGGCAAAAAGGGCTACCGCACCGAGTACCGCCGCATCCTTATGGAGTTTGCCCGGCACTTCGAGGAGAAGGGCTGGACCTCCACCGTTTTTGAGATCCTGCTCAACCATAAGAAAGACTACCGCTTCTTCCCCTACACGGTGGATGAAATCTGGTACGAGCACGATCAGGACGTCGTCGACACCTACTACGACATCATCAGGGGCTGCTTCGAGGATTCTGCCGCCCGAATCGTCTTCCGCATGGATTCCAGCAACCACTTTGGCCACCATTTCGATCACCGCTTCTCCGACTACTGCAAAATGTGGGTGGCGGGAGAGGCCATGTTTTCCTGGTTTCCGGAGAGCGTCGAGGTCATGCGCCGCAAGGGCAATATTCTCTGGATCTACGGCAGTGTTTTACAGGCGCTGGACGAAAGCCTGCTCTCCCTCTATGTCTGGCCCATTCGCTGCATGATGACCGGTGTGACCGGCTTCACCGTCTGGAACACCACCGGCTTCGGCCGCGACCCGCTCCGCTGTCCGGCCGCAGAAGGCGGGGAGGCGCTGTTCTACCCCGGTTCCTGTTTCGGCATCGAGGAGCCTCTGCCCTCCATCCGGCTCAAAGCCCTCCGCAGCGCGATGGAACTGACCGAGCTGGCGCTTTCGGCGCGGGAACCCGCCCTCCGCGCGGAGATGGATGCGGCGCTCAACGCGGCGCTCGGTTTCAGCTCCAGGGCGGACTGGTTCTGCCCCAAACCCGATTTTCTCGACATTCCGCCCCGCTACTGGGATTTCGACAAGGCAGTCGGTGAAGCGGCGCTGCCGCCGGTTTACACCGGCAAAAGCCCGCTGCTCATCGACCGGATGCAGCGGGAGGTTCACGCTCTGCTCGCGCGGGGCGCGGCGGAAAAGGACGGTGTCTCCTTCCGCTTCCAGTAATCTTTTTGGCATCAAAATACAGGGGAACAGCCCGCAGGCTGCTCCCCTGTGCTTTTTTTCTGCTGTTTCAAAGTCCCAGAAACTTTTTCAGATTTCCGCTGAAAATATCCTCCTGAACTGCGCCGGAGATGCCGAGTTTCCGGTAGATTTCCCGATCGCGGCGGATAATCTCCGCGATGTGGGCGGAATCGTAGCAGGCGTTGCCGTCGGTGCCGAACAGAATGTGCCCCGGCAGCGAGGGATACCCGACCGTCAGCAGCCTGGTCAGCGCTTCTTCCCGGTAGATGGGCGGCGTGCCGGGCGTGACATCGACAAACATTTCGGCCGTCACCCGCGTAGAGGGCGCCTCGAGTTTCCAGTAATTCCACTTTCCGTAAACGGCGATCAGTTCGTCGACCCAGGGCCAGGAGATGTGGGCGAGGGCAAAACGGAGTCCATCGATGTAAAACAGGTGCTCAAAATTCGCGGGACGGTTGTAATCCGCTGAGGGACCGTCGTTGTAGAGAATGCCGGAATGCAACAGGAGCGGCTTGCCGCGGCGGGCAATGTGGGTCCAGACCTCCATCGCGCGGTCGTCCTGAGGGTAATGGTGACAGCAAATCGCCTTGAATCCGGCGACGCCGGCCTCGACGGCGCGGTCAACCTGCTCCAGCGCGTCCTCCTCCATCGGGTCAATGAAGAAAAACGGGTACAGGTTCTCCTGTCCTTCGACGCAGCGGAGCAGCTGGTCGAGCCGTTCCTTTGCCTCACCGGGGCGCGCTTTGCGGTTGTCAAAGGACGCGGGGTAGGCGGAAAAGAGAATGCCCCCCGCGACGCCGGCCTCCGCGCGCCTGCGCGCGAACACTTCGGGCGGGTCCACCCGGCTGTTGATGTGAATGTGGCAATCCAAAACCATAACAAAACCTCCTTTTGTTTCCTGGTTCCAGCATATCAGATTTCCGGCGGAAAAGAAATGCCCCGCCGATAACAATTTCAGTGCCAGATGTTAAGAACAGGGCGAATCTCAGCCGAATCGCCGCTCCAGAAATTCCCGGACCGGCGCGAGCCCCGGCAGGGAGGCGGCGTCCAGCCCGAGAAACCGCCCGCAGATCTCCCGGATAAAATCCGCGCCGAAATCGTGGAGCAGAAGCCCCGCAAACAGCGCGTCCGCGAGCGGCTCCGTACCCCGCCAGAATTCCCGCGCCAGCCCCGGGTCGCAGTCGAAGAGGGAAAGACAGATGGGCGGCAGCTCATAGCAGGCAGGGGCCAGCACTGTGTCGGCGAAGTCGATGACCACCGGGCGTCCGTCCGGGCAGACCAGCAGGTTCTCCGCCGTCAGATCCCCGTGGACACAGACCTCCGGCAGCCGGGAAAGCTGGGGGAGCAGGGCGCGGCGCTCTTCCTCCGCTGCGGGAGACAGGACCCGCCATCGCGGGCTGCGAAGGCTCGTCGCCGCCACGTCCCGCCGGAAACCGCTCTCCGGAAAGGGCGTGTTCCAAAGCGCCAGCATCTCCCGCAGCCAGCCGCAGAAGCGCTCTTTTTGCGCACGATCCGCCGTTTTCAGCCACCGCCCCGCCTCCATCCCCGAAATCCAGTCCATGATGAGGTAGTAAAACCGGTACCGGTCTTCAAAATATCCCGCCGCCCGGAGCTTCGGCGCGGCGATGCCCAGCCGCTCCGCCCGCCGGATGGCGGCCCGCTCCGTCTCAAAGTCCGCGGCGGAATCCAGCCCCGATTCCGCCGGGGCGAAGATCTTGGCCACCAGCCCGTCCGCCCGGAAGACGGCGTTGGTCCCTGGGGTCAGCGGGGCCGTCTCCCGGATGGGCGGCAAACCCTCCCGCGCAAAAATTTCCCGCGCCAGCGGCAGAAAGGCGGGGATGTCCCGGTAAACCTTCCCCCAATCCGCCCAGCTGCGAATCTCCCGGTGAAAAAGCATCGCGTCCCCCCTTTTATCGCCCTGCCAGACAGTCCTGGCAGAACCGCAGCAGCAGCCCGGCGCAGTCCTCCGGCAGACGGTGCGCGTACAGCGCCTCCGCGATGGCGCGCTCCTGCCCGGAACACTGCTCGATCAGGCGGTCCAGCCTTCCCTCGTACCGCCCGGTGCGGAGATATTCCCGGGCAGCCACCAGAAATTTCGCCGACTTGAGGGAAGCAAACAGCTTTTCCTCCGAGGGCTGCCCGTAAATTTCCCGGTGAACCACCTCGTGAAACAGGTTCGCCGCCCCGATGCGGATGTATTCCCGCGCCTCGTCCGGCCCGGGCGGCGCGATCCAGTCGGAAAGGCTGCCCACAACCGGCTCGGTGTCGAAGTACAGGGTGAACAGATCGTACCGCGGCCAGCTTTTCAGCTCCGCGATCCCACAGAGGAAGCCGCAGAGGTTCGGCCATTCCTCGAATCCCGCCGCAGCCTCGCGGTAGCGGCCAAGGTCGCCGGACTCGAGCCGGTCGAGGATGACGACGGCGTCGAGGTCGCTCTCAAAGGTCTGCTCTCCCCGGCGGAAGCTCCCCTGCAGCCCGATAAACCGGATGCGTTCCCCGAACAGAGGGCGCAGCCGCTGCCCGGCGAAATCGGTAATCAAAGCTTCTGCCAACATGTCCATAATCAAAAACCTCCTCACATAGTCCGGACCGTCCGGCCCCTGCAAATGCTTGCGGAAATGCGGAAAAATTGATAACCAACAAACGCCCATGCGGGAGCCTATGCCCCAGAGGCGCGGCCGCCGCAAGCCTGCTGCGGAATCGCTCCAGCCGAAGCCTTGCGCGGTCACGGGCAAAAATTGTTGGATAGAAGTGGAACCGCGTCCATAACGGCGCAGCTTGTCGCGCCGTTCCAGCGGCATCGAATGATGCTGTGTTGCCGCGTCGTCACTGGCTGCCCGGGCACCGGGCCGCGCCTGCTCCCCGCAGGGAACCCCCGCCGGAGGCGTGCAGCTTGTCGCACGCCAACCGAAGTTTGTCGTGCGGCACACAAAGCCGCGGCGACATTGGCAGCGGCGGCTCGCCGCTCAGGAGCCGGTCGAGCGGTAGTGCCGCAGCCCGAACCGCCAGAACAGATACGCCGGGACCAGGAATAAGAGGGCCGCCAGCGGCGAAACGGCGTTTAAGAGGCTGTCCGTCCGGCCCAGCAGGAAGAGCAGCGGGTAATACTGGATCATCGCCATCGGGATGACGAAGGTCCAGAACTTAAGGATCGCCCTGCCGTAAATCACCGCCGGGTAGGAGCCGAATTCCCGCCCGCCGTAGATGAAGATGTTGAGCACCTCCAAGCCCTCGATGGTGAAGAAAGTCGCGCCCGCGTAAAACAGGAAGAGTCCGGAAAAAATCGCGACACCCCCCAGCAGCATCCCGCAGAGAGTCAGCACACGAGGCAGCGTCCACTCCACCCCGGAAGCCGGAACGGCATAACAGAAGACTACCGCCGCCTGCAAAAATTTCCCCAGCCGGGAGAAATCCATCTGGGCGCACAGAACCTGGAAAACCGCGCTCCGCGGCCGGCTCAGAATGCGGTCGAACTGCCCGTTGCCGATGAGGGACGGAAACCGGTCGAAGCCCCGGAAAAAGCACTCGGAAAAGGAAAAGGAGAGCATCACCGAGGAAAAACAGAGCAGCACCTCCTGATAGCTGAACCCTTCCACCGCGTGAAAACGGTCAAAGAGGAAGTAGATGCTCAGGAAGGCGGAAAAGGCGGTCAGGAACTGCCCGAAAAAGGTCATCCAGAAGGAGGCCGGGTACTGCATCGCGCTCCGCAGATGGATGGAAAAATACTTTGCGTACAATTTCATCGCATTAACCTCCCTGTACAACCGCGCGTTTTAAGGCATTCCGGAAAATCCACATCCCGAGCATGGTCAGGCTCGCCGTCCAGAAGATTTGCAGCGCGACGCCCCGGACGATCTCCATCCCGGCAATGTCCCCGCTGTAAATCCGGAACGGCAGGTTCTGCACCGAGGCAAAGGGCAGCAGCTCCAGCACCTCCTGCATCTTTTCCGGCAGGAAGGGCAGCGGGACCAGCGCGCCGGAGCAGAACTCGGCCGCAGAGGAAAAGATGGTCCGCAGCCCCAGCGGCGACATGGTGTAAAAGGTCAGCCCGTAGATCAGCATGGTCATCGAGACGGCCAGCAGCAGAGCCATCCCCATTGTGGCAAGGAACAGGAGGAAGACCGGCAGGCTCACCGGCAGCGTCATGCCGTACGGCTCCGGCAGCAGAAAAGCGACCAGCAGCACCGGCAGGCAGCGCAGCGCCGCTTTGGACAGCCGGTTTGCCATGCCGCGGGTAAACCAGAATGCGTAAAGATTCATCGGGCGGCAGAGCTCGTAGGCGACATTGCCGCCGGTGATGGCGTCAAAGATCTCGTTTTCAAAATACCAGCTCTGATAGAGGGTGAGAAACGCCTGCTGGAGCCAGATATAGCTGACCAGCGCGGGAAATTCCATGGGAAAGGCGGCGGCATCTGCCCGGTAAAAGGCCCGGAACAGCAGAATTTCCATAAATCCCCAGAAGAACTGAGTGGAAAGCCCCGCCAGCGCCGCCAGCCGGTACTGGAGGCCGTTCAGAAAACGGATGCGGAAAATGGCGCGATACTTCGCAGTAAAATCCATGCGGCCCACCCCCTTATATCCGGTACTCGCGGTAGAGGTTGGCGACGATCTCGTCGATGGGGGTGTCCTCCACCGAGACGTCCCGCAGCTCCACCTGCGCCGACAGGGCAGAGATGGCCTCCGAAACGGTGATCTTCTCCGGGGAAAGGCGCAGAGCGCCGTGGTCCTCCCCTCTTTCCTGCCAGCAAAGCCCGTCCGGCAATTCCGGCGTGCGCCCCCGGTACTCGACGCGCAGGATCTTCCCGCCCGAGAACTGCTTTTTGAGTCCATCCAGGCTGCCATCCAGCAGGATCTGCCCTTTTCCGATCAGAATCACCCGGGAAGTGAGCGCCTCGATGTCCTGCATGTCGTGGGTGGTGAGGAGGACGGTGGTCCCCCGGCGCCGGTTCAGCTCCCGGATAAAGCTCCGGACCGCCAGCTTGGAAACCGCGTCCAGGCCGATGGTGGGCTCGTCCAGAAACAGGATTTTCGGGCTGTGGAGCAGGGAAGCCGCAATCTCACAGCGCATCCGCTGGCCGAGCGAAAGCTGGCGGGTGGGGGTTTTGACAATTTCCGCGAGGTTCAGCAGCTCCACCAGCTCGTCAAAATTGCGGCGGTACTCCTCCTGCGGCACCCGGTAGACGTCCCGCAGCAGCTCGAAGGAGTCGATCACCGGCACATCCCACCAGAGCTGGGAGCGCTGCCCAAAGACAACGCCGATGTCCCGCACATGGCGGGTTCGGTCCCTCCAGGGACAGCGGCCGTTTATCTCGCAGCGCCCGGAATCCGGAGTGAGGATGCCGGACAGGATCTTGATGGTACTGCTCTTGCCCGCGCCGTTCGGGCCGATGTATCCCACCATTTCGCCGTCCCGAATGGTGAAGGAAATGTCATGAAGGGCGCGGATGGTGTCGTACTGCCGCTTCCAGAGGACCCTGAGCGCCTCTTTCATACCGGCGCTCCGCCTCGACACCCGGAAGGATTTGGAAATGTGTTCGACGGTGATCATATTCTACCTCCTTTTCTTCCGCTCTCTGCCTTTCCCCCGGACCGGAGGAGGTTCAGAAAACGGCACAAAACGCCTGAATGAGCAAACGCATTCAGGTTGATGAACAATAAAAATCAGAGCAAAAAAAGCCCCCTGTGAAATTCACAGGGGGCCAAGATCCCTTTTTTCAGAAGCCGGATGTCAGTTGAGGATAACCTTCTCAGTTTCCTTGTCAAACAGATGAATGTTGTTGACGTCGATCGCCATCTTGATGACGTCGCCGGCGCGGGCGGTGGAACGGGGAGAAACGCGGGCGGTCAGGTTGATGCCAGCGCAGTTGAGGTACAGGTAGGTCTCCGCGCCCATCAGCTCGGTAACTTCGACGTTGCAGTCGATGAGGCCGGTAGAAGCGGCGCTGATGTACATTTCCTCGTCCTTCAGGCTCTCGGGACGGACGCCAAGAACAACTTCCTTGCCGACATACTCTTTGAGAGCGTCGTTCTTCTTGCTCTCGGGAACAACCACTTCGTAGTGATGGGTGTCATCACCGAACTGAATGGCATAACGGCCGTCTTTCTCCGCCAGGGTGGCGTCGATGAAGTTCATCTGAGGAGAGCCGATGAAGCCGGCAACAAACATATTGATGGGCTTGGAGTAGAGGTTCTGAGGAGTATCGACCTGCTGGATGAAGCCGTCCTTCATAACGACGATGCGGGTACCCATCGTCATAGCCTCGGTCTGGTCGTGGGTAACGTAGATGAAGGTGGTGCCGAGTTTCTGATGGAGCTTGGAGAGCTCGGTTCTCATCTGAGCACGCAGCTTCGCGTCCAGGTTGGACAGCGGCTCATCGAGGAGGAAGACCTGAGGTTCACGAACGATCGCGCGTCCCAGCGCAACACGCTGGCGCTGACCACCGGACAGAGCCTTCGGTTTACGGTCGAGCAGGTGGGTGATGTCCAGGATGCGGGCAGCCTCGTCAACGCGGCGTTTGATCTCATCCTTCGGGGTCTTGCGGAGCTTCAGGCCGAACGCCATGTTCTCGAAGACGGTCATATGCGGATACAGCGCGTAGTTCTGGAACACCATCGCGATGTCGCGGTCTTTCGGAGCAACGTCATTAACCAGACGGTCGCCGATGTACAGCTCGCCTTCGGAAATTTCTTCCAGACCGGCGATCATACGAAGGGTGGTGGACTTACCGCAGCCGGAAGGACCGACCAGGATGATGAATTCCTTGTCCTCAACCTCGAGGTTGAAGTCGGATACCGCGGTTACGCCGCCGGCATACTTTTTATAGATGCCTTTCAAAGATAAGCTTGCCATAAACGGACCTCCTAAATTTTCTGGTGTTGTTTGCCTTGATAATACTATATCAAATTTTTCCCCTTCTGCATAGCCATGTATTACCCAAACTTTTCAAAACCGATTTGTGAATATTGCGCATTCACAATTTTTCGATCCTTTTACGTGAAAATCACACAAAACTCATGATATTTTCAAAATTATCTCCGCAATGCTCTATTTTTCGCCGGATTTCTGCACGATTCCATGCATGAATCCCCCCAACTCTAACGAACAGATATCGCCTGCGATGATGTTTCCTTCAAATATCAGCAGGTTTGCACGAACTTCGCCGGAATAGTTTGGGTAATTTGTTACCGCATACTGATACCGCTCCACTTCCTCTCCGGCGTAGTTTTCCAGGTGAAACCCCTGTTCCCGCTGGAGACGGCTGTAATTCTGATAAACCTCATCAAAAACAAGCGGAATCCGCACGCGGCCGGATGCTGTTGGAAGCTCCGCCACCTCCCAGCCGTTGCGCTCCAGAAAGGCGATCCTCTCCGGATTGCTGCGGCCGGAACAGGCCGGAACCGCCTTCCCCAGGACTGTCATCCCCAGAAAACAGGAGAACAGGCCGAGCAAAATCAGCAGCAACCATCTCTTTACCCTTTTTCCTATCCGCAAACCCATCCCGCGCGCCCCCTTTTGGATAAAAGTATGACGCGCGGGGCGGGATTATGCGCTTTTATGCATCGGCGAGCTGCTTGGAGTTTGCGATGACAGCGGCCTCCAAGTTGGAGGGCAGCGGGTCATAGCGCAGGAATTCCAGTGTGAAGCTTCCGCTGCCCTGCGTCATCTGACGGACCAGGGTGGCGAAATCCTGCATCTCGCTCATGGGTGTCTCCGCCTCGATCTCGGTCATGCCCTCGCCGATGGAGTTCATGCCCAGAACGCGGCCGCGGCGCTTATTGAGTTCGCCCATCATATCGCCGGTCATTTCATCCGGCACCTGCACCTTCAGGCTGCCGATCGGCTCGAGGATGATCGGGGAGGCCTGGGGCAGGCCGGCCTTGTAGGCGAGGCTGGCGGCTGTTTTGAAGGCCATTTCGGAGGAGTCGACCGGATGGTAGGAGCCGTCTACGAGGGTCGCCTTGAGGCCCACAACCGGGTAACCGGCGAGGACGCCCTTTTTGACACAGTCCTGGAGGCCCTTTTCCACCGCGGGGAAGAAGTTGCGGGGGACGGCACCGCCGAAGACATTCTCAGCGAAGACCAGCTCTTCGCTGTCGCAGGGCTCAAACTCGATCCAGACGTCGCCGTACTGGCCATGTCCGCCGCTCTGCTTTTTGTGCTTGCCCTGGACCTTGACCTTCTTGCGGATGGTCTCCCGGTAAGCGACAGTCGGCTTTTCAAGCTTGACCTCGACGCCGAATTTATTTTTGAGCTTGGCGACGGTCACATCGAGATGCTGTTCACCCAGGCCGCTCAGGATCTGCTCC
This sequence comes from uncultured Clostridia bacterium, assembly GCA_944388305.1. GTDB lineage: Bacteria > Bacillota > Clostridia > Oscillospirales > Ruminococcaceae > Merdivicinus. The sequence goes on along the minus strand of CALXIG010000211.1, from coordinate 3,771 downwards.
TTGGTTTCGGTGTTGAGCACAAAGGACAGGGTGGGATCCTCCTCCAGCAGGCGGGCAATGCCCTGGGAGATCTTGCTCTCATCCCCCTTGCCGACCGGCTTGACAGCCATCGAGTAGCAGGGAGCCGGGAATTCCGCCTTGTTCAGCGCAACCTTGCGCTTGGGCGAACAGAGGGTATCGCCGGTATTGGCGGTGAGTTTGCTGATGGCGCAGATATCGCCGGCGGCGATCTCCTTGGCTTCCTCCTGCTTTTTTCCGCGGATAAAGAGCAGCTTGCCGAGCTTTTCAGGCTGGCCGGTAGTCATATTGACCAGCTCGGTATCTGCGGAAAGCTTGCCGGCCACCACCTTGACATAGGAGAGTTTGCCGACAAAGGGGTCGGCCACCGTCTTAAACACATAGGCGACAGCGGGGTCCTCCGCGCTGCAGGCCACCTCGACCGGCTCGCCGTCCAGCTCGCCCTCTTCGGGCGCCTCCTCCCCGGCGGAGGGGAACATGGAGACGATCGCACCGCCCAGCAGGCTCAGGCCCTCGAGATTTGCGGCGGAACCGCAGAAAACGGGGGTGATGGAGCCGTCCTTGATGCCGCTGCGGATGCCGCGGATCAGCTCCAGCATGGTGAACTGCTCGCCGGAGAAGTATTTTTCCATCAGTTCCTCGTCGGTTTCGGCAACCGCCTCGGAGATCGCGTTGATGAGACCCTCTTCACGGTGGCCCATGTCGGGCAGAACGACCTCGGCGCGGTGGCCGCTTTCATAGGAGTAGGCCTTCATGCCGATCAGGTCGATGTAGCATTTTACCTTGTGGTCCTCCACGAAGGGGACGACCAGCGGGCAGATGGAGGGGCCGAAGGCTGTTTTGAGCTGCTCGAGCACCTTGTAGAAGTCGGCGTGGTCGCTGTCCATCTTGCTGATGAAGATGGCGCGGGGCTTGCCGAGCCTTTCCGCCGCCTTGTAGGCTTTTTTGGCGCCGACGGTGACGCCGGACTTTCCGGAGATCACGATCAGCGCGCTGCCGGCCGCGCGGAGGGCCTCAGCCTGGCCGAGGGCGAAATCAAAGAGGCCGGGTGCGTCGAGGAGATTGATTTTCACGTTGTTGTACTCGATCGGGACGATAGAAAGGTTCAGCGAGGCCTTTCTCTTGATTTCCTCCGGATCAAAGTCGGAGACGGTGGTGCCGTCGGCCACCTTGCCCAGACGGTCGGTCGCGCCGGTGCGGTAGAGGAGCGCCTCCACCAGACTGGTTTTGCCGCTGCTGCCGTGGCCGATGACCGCCACATTTCGGATGTTGCTTGCCTCATACTGTCTCATGTCATATCGCTCCTTATGTTTGAGTTGACTCTGCCCGCAGAATGTAGGATAGATTTCCTGCTGCATACCTCGCAGGGGTTATATATTGTGTATAAAAAACCCACTTTCGATATTTGTATTATAGCATATATCTACATGGAGCACAAGAACGAAAATCGGGATTCTTTCGGGAAACCCGGCTTTTGGGCGTAAAACTTTCCGCGCATTCTATGTGGATGTTTCACAAAACACAAATCTGAAATCATTTTTTTGTGTAAGAATATGGAGAATCGCGCAAAAAGCGCCTTTCTCTTAAAAGAGCCGTCCGCTGCCGGGACGGGGCGGCATTGTTCAGGCAGGCCGCGTCGGAGAGGGCGGAGAACGCCGCCATATTTTCGCTGTTTGCAGAAAGCAGATTCAAAAACAGCAGAAAAAGGCGGCAGATAATTCTGCCGCCGCACGGTTATTTCTCCTCGAACATCTCTTTGATCTTGTCGGAGAATTTTTTCTTCTTGGCCGTCTGTTTGTCGGTGATCGCGTCATCGAACTCCTTGAGCTTTTCGATCTGCTGGCGGGTGAGGTTTTTGGGGACCTCCACCGTCACGGTGACATACTGGTCACCCCGTCCGCGCCCGTTCAGGCGCTGTACGCCCTTGCCGCGCAGCCGGAAGACGGTGCCGGGCTGTGTGCCCTCCGGGAGATTGTACTTCACATTGCCGTCGATTGTCGGAACGGTCAGTTCATCGCCGGTGACCGCCTGGTAGAAGGAGACCGGGATCTCGCAGTAGATGTCATAATCCTTCCGGCTGAACAGCGTATCCGGCCGGACCGACACGAGGACCAGCAGATCGCCGGCAGGACCGCCGTTGACGCCCGCGTTGCCCTGTCCGCCCAGCGAGAGGGTCTGTCCGTCGTCGATACCGGCGGGAATCTGCACCTCGACGGTCTTGGTTGCGCTGTTGTAACCGCGTCCGCCGCATTTGGGACAGGCTTTTTCAATTACGCGGCCGCGGCCGCCGCACTTGTCACACGGACGCTGGCTGCTCATCATGCCGAAGGGGGTCCGCTGCTGGACCCGGATCTGACCGGTGCCGCCGCAGTCGGGACAGGTCCGCATCGCCGTCCCGTTTTCGGCGCCGGTGCCGCGGCAGTCCGGGCAGGCCTCGGTCTTGGCGATGCTGATGCGCTTCTTGACGCCCATGCAGGCCTCAAAGAAGGAGATCGTCACCTGCACGCGGATATCGGTGCCGCGCCGCGGCGCATTGGGGTTGGATCTCCGGCTTCCGCCGAAGCCGCCGCCGAAAAAGCCCTCGAAGATATCCCCGATATCCCCCATATCGAAGCCGCCGAACCCGCCGCCATAGGGATCCGCCCCGCCGCCGTAGGACGGGTCGACTCCCGCGTGGCCGAACTGGTCGTAGCGGGAACGCTTCTGCGGGTCGGAAAGGACCTCATAGGCCTCGTTAACCTCTTTAAATTTTTCCTCGGCCTGTTTGTCGCCGGGGTTCAAGTCAGGGTGGTATTTTTTGGCCATCTGGCGGTAAGCCTTTTTCAGCTCGTCCTCCGAACAGCCCTTCTGTACTCCCAGCACTTCATAATAATCACGTTTCTCAGCCAATGGCGGTACCTCCCGTTATTCCAAAACAGCACCGCAGGGTGTACCTGAAGGAAGCTCAGATACACCCGTCCGGTACGATGTCAGATTATTTGTTGTCGTCGTTCACTTCGCGGAAGTCAGCGTCCACCACGTTGGGATCGCCGTTCGACGCGCTTCCCGCGCCGGGGTTTGCACCCATATCGGGGCCGGCGGCCTGCTGCTGGGCAGCCTGCGCCTGATAGAGCTTCTCGGAGACCGCATAGAAGACCTTCTGCAGCTCATCCTGTTTCTGCTTGATGAGGTTGATGTCGCTGCCCTTGAGGGCTTCCTTCAGCTCGCTGATCTTGCCTTCCAGCTCAGACTTCTGGGAAGCGTCGACCTTGTCGCCGATCTCCTTGAGGGTCTTTTCAGACTGGAAGACCATCTGGTCAGCGTTGTTGCGGATATCCACTTCCTCGCGGGCCTTCTTGTCCTCCGCGGCGAAGGCTTCCGCCTCGCGGACCGCCTTGTCGATGTCCTCCTTGGACATGTTGGTGGAGGAGGTGATGGTGATCTGCTGCTCCTTGCCGGTGCCGAGATCCTTGGCATAGACGTGGACGATGCCGTTGGCGTCGATATCGAAGGTCACTTCGATCTGGGGCACGCCGCGGGGCGCTGCGGGGATGCCGTCGAGGCGGAACATGCCGAGGGTCTTATTGTCCTTGGCAAATTCGCGCTCGCCCTGAAGGACGTGGATCTCAACTGAGGTCTGGCCGTCCGCAGCGGTGGAGAAGATCTGCTGCTTCTTGACCGGGATGGTGGTATTGCGCTCGATAATCTTGGTGAAGACGCCGCCCAGAGTCTCAAGGCCGAGGGACAGGGGGGTGACGTCGAGGAGCAGCAGCC
>CALXIG010000210.1 GCA_944388305.1 uncultured Clostridia bacterium | reverse complement strand
GGTTCGCGGCCAGAAGCTGCCGATTTTCTCCGGCTCCGGCCTGCCGCACGCGAACCTCGCGGCGCAGATTGCCCGCCAGGCGCGAGTGCTCGGCACCGAGTCGAACTTCGCCGTCGTCTTCGCCGCCATAGGCATCACCTTCGAGGAGTCGGAGTTCTTCGTGCAGGAGTTCAAGCGCACCGGCGCCATCGACAGAACCGTGCTGTTCATAAACCTCGCGAACAACCCCGCCGTCGAGCGTATAGCGACGCCGCGCATGGCGCTGACCGCCGCCGAGTACCTCGCGTTCGAGAAGGATATGCACGTCCTCGTCATACTGACGGATATCACCAACTACGCCGAGGCGCTGCGTGAGATCTCCGCCGCGAAGAAGGAGGTTCCGGGCCGCCGCGGCTACCCCGGCTACCTCTACACCGACCTGGCCTCCCTCTATGAGCGGGCCGGGCGCATCCGGGGAAAGAAGGGCTCCATCACCCAGCTGCCCATTCTGACCATGCCCGAGGACGACAAGACCCACCCCATCCCCGACCTCACCGGCTATATCACCGAGGGGCAGATTATTCTCTCCCGCGAGCTCTACCACAAGGGCGTCACCCCGCCCATCGACGTGCTGCCCTCCCTCTCCCGCTTAAAGGACAAGGGCATCGGCGAGGGCAAGACCCGCGCCGACCATTCCGGCGTCATGAACCAGCTCTTCTCCGCCTATGCCCGCGGCAAGGAGGCCAAGGAACTCGCTGTCATCCTGGGCGAGGCAGCCCTTTCGAGCATCGACAAGCTCTATGCCAAATTTGCCGACGCTTTTGAACGGGAGTATGTCTCCCAGGGCTATCAGACCAACCGCACCATCGAGGAGACGCTGGACATCGGCTGGAAGCTCCTGGGCATCCTGCCGCGCAGCGAGCTCAAGCGCATCAAGGACGAATATCTCGACCTCTATTACCCCAAATCCGATGAAAAGGAGTAGTCCGTCATGGCAATTCGTGTAAACCCGACCCGGATGGAGCTGACCCGCCTGAAAAAGCGGCTCAAAACCGCCGTCAAAGGGCATAAACTGCTCAAGGACAAGCGGGACGAGATGGTGCGCCAGTTCATGCTCTATATCCGGCGCAACCGGGAACTGCGCGACGAGGTCGAGGCCGCCCTCGGGCGGGACATGAAGCGGGTCGCCGTCGCTTCCGCCATGATGGGGGAGGCCGCCATCGGCGAGGCTCTCCTCTCTGAGGCGGGCGGCAGCGTGTTGGTGTCGGTTTCCGAGCGCAACATCATGGGCGTGACCGTCCCGGCCTTTGCGGCCGATGGCGGCGGACAGATTGCAGACCTCCCCTACAGCTTCGCATTCACTTCGGCGGAGCTGGACGGCGCGGTGCTCGACCTGGCCGGACTGATGCCCAAGCTTGTCGAACTCGCGCAGGTGGAAAAGACCTGTTCCATGCTCGCAGATGAAATCGAAAAGACCCGCCGCCGGGTCAACGCGCTCGAACACGTCATGATCCCGGAGACACAGCAGGCCATCAAATTCATCACCATGAAGCTGGAGGACAACGAACGCAGCAACGTCACCCGGCTCATGAAGGTCAAGGATATGATTCTCAAGGAACAGCAGCAGGCGTGACAAAGCGAGCCGCAGCCCCTGGCAACGGGACTGCGGCTTTTCCAGCCGGCTGCGCTCCCTTTGAAAAACTGGAAAGGAAGAAATCGCATGTCCTATCTCTACGAACTGCACTGCCACACCGCCCCCGTCAGCCGCTGCGCGGAGACCTCGCCCGAGGAGGCGGCCCGCCTTTATATCGAGGCCGGATACGACGGGGTCGTCGTCACCGACCACATGAACCGCTATACCTTCCGGGCGCTGCCGGAGGGGACGCCCTGGGAGGAGCAGGTCGCGCACTTTCTCTCCGGATGGCGGCGCTTCCGCGAAGCGGCGGGGGAGAAGCTCACCGTCCTGCTCGGGATGGAGCTGCGCTTCGATGAAAACTACAACGACTACCTCGTCTACGGCATCGACGAAGAGTTCCTCCTCGCCCATCCCGATTTGATGGGGATGCAGCCATCCTCCTTCTCTTCCCTTGCGCGGGAAAACGGCCTGCTCTTCTATCAGGCACATCCATTCCGGGACGGCATGACGGTGGTCCGGCCCGACCTGCTCGACGGCATCGAGAGCTACAACGGCCATCCCGGCCATGATTCCCGCAACGAAATCGCCCGGCAGTGGGCGCGGAAATTTGAGCTGCTGGAGATCAGCGGCTCGGACTTCCACTTTCCCGAAGCCTGCGGCTGCGGCGGCATCCGGACCGAAACGCCCATTCGCAGCAGCGCAGAGCTGCTCGCCGCGCTGCGTGCGCGGCCATCCCTGATCCGCCGGGGCTGACAGGCGCAAAAAGGCCGCGGACCTTTCCAAAAGGCCGCGGCGGCGGTTTTATTCTGTCCCGGGTTCGATTCCGAGCAGCTCGGCCTGATAGGCGCGGCTGAGGGCCATGAGGTTTTCGAAAAAGGCGGCGTCGTACCGCTCCATCCCATCGGCGGCCATGCCGCGCACCTCGTCGAGGATGGCGGCTTCCCGTTCCGGCGCAAAAATTTTCATGCCGTTTTCCTGCTTGTAGGCCGCGACCTGGGCGCAGAGCGCCATCCGGCTTTCGAACAGCCGCAGCATTTCGCGGTTGATCCCGTCAATCCGGGCGCGAATCTCACTCAGCTCCATTCTGCTCCTCCTGTTCCTTCGCAGGGGCGCTTTCGGCGGCTTTTTCCGCGGACTCCTGCTTTTTGCGGGGCCGGCACAGCGCGAGAATTTCCTGCGCCTGCTTTTTGTAGAAGGTGGTTCCGCCGGAATCGAGGATGTACTCGCAGTGGTCGATGGCGCTGCGGGCGGCGCCGGTCACCTGATCCATCTTCGCCAGCTTGATGAGGACGGTCAGGCGGCTCAGCGGGTAGGAGGAAACTTCGAACAGGTCCTCATAAATCTCGTAGGCGCGCATATAGCTTCCCTGGTGGAAGGTCAGAATGCCGTCGATGATGGTGAGCAGCTGCTGTCCGTTGCGCAGGGCGGGCGAACCTTCCTTCAGGGCGGGCATCAGCTTCTTCACCTTTTCCCGGATTTCGATGACGTGGTCCAGGTCGCCCAGCTCCTCGTAGCAGCCTGCCTTGACGCTGTAATACAGGAAGATCTGCGGGGAGTTGTCCTTGGGGCGGGCCATTGCTTCCAGCGTCTCCAGCGCTTTCTCATATTTTCCCGCGTAGTACTGGCCGCGCGCGATGTTGAGCTGGCATAGGTCCCGGTTGGCGCGGGCCTCCAGCAGCTTCTGAAAGACCTTTTCGAATTTGACCGGGTCGCAGTTGTTGGTCAGAATGTTGTTGAGCAGGTGCAGCTGAATTCTGCGCATTGTATAGAACAGATAGTTTAATACAACAAGGAAAACAATGGTGAAGGCAGCGTTGACAATGGTGATCCTTTGCAGCAGGAGAAGAACGGCAGCCACAACGGCTCCCACGCCGGTTAGCGCATGCAGCACCCAGAAAATCAGGACATTTTTTTTGTAAGCGGAGACGACATCATCGGCCTTCATCGGCTTGAAGTTCGTCTTTTTGGTAAACATGAAACTGGCACCTCCAAAAAGTGATATTGACCCCATTGTAGCATGTTTGGGATGAAAATGCAACGAATTTTTGAAAAATATCCGTCAGGTTTCCGCAAAGGCATTCGCCGCGCCGGATGCAGGACCGGCACCGTCTCCGGCGGAAGTTTTGCAGGGCTTTCATGATTTCGCACGCCGGATTGAATTCGGTCACTAAAAAACGGATTTGTTTTTTGTGTAAATTTGCCTCTTGCACTGCGGTCCCGGATTCGGTATCATGAAATCAACAAGGGCGTCGAAAGGAGCAATCGGTTATGGAACAGCAAGGAAAATGGATCTGGCTTGACAGCAGGCAGCACCCCTTCGCGCAGGAGTGTCCCGTCTCCCTCGCCAATCCGGCGAAGGCGGGCAATTACTGCCTGGCGGAGTTTCGCCGCACCTATGATTTTCGCTGGGAGGCGGTTTCCGCGAAGGTCCGCGTGAGCGGGGATACGACCTTCCGCCTTTTCTGCAACGGGGAATTTGCCGGAACCGGTCCGGCTGCGGCCGGCGGGGATTTCGGCCCCAATCTCCCCATGCCCGGGCAGTTCGCCAACCGGTATGAGATTCCGCTCTCCGGGACCCGGGTGGAGTTTTTCGCGCAGGTGCAGATTCCGGGCGGCGCGCTCTGCGACTGGTCTCAGGGGCGCGGCGGCTTCTTCCTCGAGGCGGAGATTCTGCTGGAAAACGGCAGCCGGCAGTTTGTCTGCACCGATGGCAGCTGGGAGGTCCGCCAGAACGGCCGCTATCCCGCGCCCTGCCGATACGATGAACGGCTGGAACCCGGCGAGTGGGAGAAGGCGGAGGAAATCGCTCCGGTCTGGAACCTCGCCGACGCCCCCATTCCCATGCTGGATTTTGAGACGGTTCCGCCCGCCGGCGCGCGGGAGTTCGTCGTCGGCGCGGGGGAGGAGCGCCGCATCACCGTCGAGTTTCACCGCATCTACGCGGCCTATCTGCTGCTTTACGCCGAGGTGAGTGGCCCATGCGAGATCACCGCCGTTTTCCGGGAGCTGGATGGCGCGGATGATTCCCCCGAGGAGATCGTCCTGACCCGGCCCGGGCATTACCGCGGCCTGCGGATGCACAGCGCCGGCGCTCTCGACCTGTATGTGCGCAACCGCGCCGCTGCGCCGGCCCTGCTCTGTCCGTCCCTCGCCTTTTGCAGCTACCCGGTTCGCCAGCAGGGGCATTTTCGCTGCTCCGAGCCGGAGTTTGACCGGATCTACGACCTCTGCAAGTGGGCGCTGCGCATCTGCCGCCAGACGATTCACCTCGACAGCCCCCGCCACCAGGAGCCGCTCGCCTGCACCGGCGACTACTACATCGAAAGTCTGATGACCGCCGCCGCCTTCGGCGACCTGAGGCTGGCGCGGCTCGACCTGCTGCGGACGGCCGCCCGGCTGCGGCAGATGGACGGTTGGATGTTCCACACGACCTACAGCCTCATCTGGGTCCTGATGCTGGAGGACGTTTACCGATTTACCGGCGACGCGGAGATGGTGCGGGAGTGCCTGCCCGCCCTTCGCGCTCTGATGAAGCGCTTCCACAGCTACGCGGACGAAAACGGGATTCTGGCCAACGCGCCCGACTACATGTTCATCGACTGGATCGTGGTGGACGGGTACTCGATGCACCATCCGCCCAAGGCGCTCGGCCAGACCGCGCTGAACGCCTTCTACTACGGCGCGCTGCGGGCCGCTGTCCGGCTGCTGCAGGCTGCGGATGACCCGGAATTCGCCCACTTTGCCGCCATCTGGACCGAACGGGCCGTCCGGCTGCGCGCTTCCTTTGCCGGATATTTTTACGATGAGGAGAAAAAAATCTTTTTCGACGGACAGGACACGCCGGAACCGGCGCTGAAGTGGCGGCCCGCCAACCCTCCCCGGCGGTACTACACCCGCCACAGCAACATCCTGGCCGTTCTCTTCGGGCTGTGCGAGCCGCCGGAGGGCCGCCGCATCCTCGAAACGGTGCTCGAGGACGAGACGCTGCCGGACATGCAGCCGTATTTCGCGCATTTCGCGCTCGACGCGGTCTGGAAGACGGGACTTTTCTCCAAGTTCGGGCTGGAGATGCTGCGGCGCTGGCGGGTGATGACCGAGGCGACGGAGAAGGGCCTGCAGGAGGGCTGGATCAGGCCGGAAGAAGGGTATGCGTTCGACTACAGCCACGCCTGGGGCGGCACGCCGGCCTACCAGCTCCCCATGCGGCTGCTGGGGCTGGAGATGCTCGAGCCGGGCTACCGCCGCATCCGGCTGGTGCCGCGCCTGTACGGGCTCAAGTGGGCGGAAATCGAGCTGCCGACTCCCTTTGGCCCGCTGTTCTGCCGGCTGGAGGACGGGAAGGATCCGATGCTGCGCATTCCGGAGGAGATCCGCGCGGAAATCTGCTGAATGCCTTTACCGTTTTTTTGCAGAAGTTTTACCGGAATCAGGTTGAAAGGCGGCGCGATCCGGATAAAATAGAAAAAGATGGGTAAATTTGCCCACTGTATTTGGAAAGGAAGATTTGTTATGCGCTGCGGCGTTGTCGATATGGGGTCCAACTCAATCCGGCTGTCCGTTTATGACTGCCGGGAGGCTGGAGACGGCTCTCCGGCGGAGATTGTTCCCGTGATACAGAAAAAAGTGATGGCCGGATTGGCCGGGTACGTCAAAAAAGGCCGGATGACCGGCCGCGGAATCGAGAGGGCCTGCGGCGCGCTCGCCGAGCTGTCCGGTATTCTCCGGAGCTTTCAGCCCGACCGCACCGGCATCTTTGCCACTGCCTCGCTGCGCAATGTCAGCAATCAGGACGAGGTGGTCAACGAGATCCGCCGGGCGACCGGCATCCTCCCCGAAATCATCTCCGGACAGGAGGAGGCGCGGCTCGATTTTCTGGGCGCTACCCGCTTTTACCCGATGGAGCGCGGGCTGCTGGCCGACATTGGCGGCGGCAGCACCGAGCTGGTCTGGTTTGTCAAAAACGGGCCGAAGGAGATGATCAGCGTTCCGGTCGGGTCGCTTGGGCTGCACACCCGCTGGGTGGAGGGGATCATCCCCGCTGCGAAGGAGCGGGAAAAGATGCGCCGGGAGGCCCGTCAGACGCTGGACGCCATCGACTGGGCGGTCGAGCCCAGGGACTGTGCCCTCGTCTGCGGCATCGGCGGCACCATGCGGATGGCGCTGCAGCTCTCCCAGGAGCTGCTTGGCCACGACAGAAACGACCGCACCTTTACCCTTGACGAGGTGGAAAAGCTGTGGAAAATTGCGGCCAGCGACGATCCCGCTGTCAGCAAGGCGGCTTACCGGACCCTGCCCGAACGGCTGTTCAGCATGGTGCCGGGGCTGCTGCTCATTCTGGAGATCGGCCGCCGGTTCGGCAGCGAGAAATTTTATGTCAGTCAAACCGGCGTCCGCGAAGGATACCTCATCGACCGTTTTCTGAAATAAATGAAAAGGATGGACAAAAATGGGCGAGATCAATTATCGCAGCTGTATGCAGAACCGGGAGCTGTCCTGGCTCAAATTTAACCAGCGGGTGCTGGAAGAGGCAAACTGCCTCGACACGCCGCTGCTGGAAAGGCTTCACTTTGTCTCCATTTTCACCACCAATCTGGACGAGTTTTTCATGGTGCGGGTGGGCAGCCTCATCGACTACATGCAGTACTCTCCCGATTATTACGACAATAAGACGGGGATGACGGCGGCCGAGCAGCTCGCGAAGATTTACCGCGCCTGTGTTCCGCTCTACGCCCTGCGCGACCAGGCTTACGAGCGGCTCTGCGGACAGCTCGCGCTGGCGGGGCTGACCTGCCTGCGGATGGCTGACCTGAAAAAAGCTGACCTGCGTGAAGCGGAGGAATATTTCAGCCGGGAAATCTGGCCGGTCCTCTCGCCCCAGATCATTGACCCCAGCCATCCTTTTCCGCATCTGGCCAACAAGAGCTTAAACGTCGCCGTTTCCCTCAAACAGGGTGGGGAACCGGTCTTTGGCATCATTCCCATCCCCGCGGCGGCCGGCCGTCTCTTTTTCCTGAGCGGGGAGGAACGGCGTTATGTCCTGGTGGAGGATATGGTCGCCTGGTTTGCCGACCGGATTTTTGATAAATTCAAGGTGCTGGACCGCGGCATCATCAGCGTCACCCGCAACGCCGACATGGATATGGACGCCGGTCTTTTCGACGAGGACGTCGACTACCGGCAGCACATGAAAAAGATCATCAAGCGCCGGATGCGCCTTTCCCCGATCCGGCTGGAGTACCAGGGCGAGCTGAGCGAAGATGTGGTCAAATTTCTCCGCCAGACCCTGGGACTGGAAAAGGCGCAGGTCTTCCGGTCCCGCGCCCCGCTCGATCTCACCTACTGCTACACCCTCGACACCAAAATTACCAGCGGCATGAAAAAGCAGCTGCTCTTTCAGCCCTTTGTTCCCCAGCCCTCCAAGATGGTGGAGGCGGGCCGGAGCATCATTGAGCAGGTGGACGAGCGCGATATCCTGCTTTCCTACCCCTACGAGTCGATGCGCCCGCTTTTGAACCTGCTGCACGAGGCGGCGACCGATCCGGAAGTCATTTCGATCAAGATCACCCTCTACCGCATTGCCCGTCAGTCGGTGCTGGCCGAGCACCTCATCGAGGCCGCCGAAAACGGCAAGGAGGTTTCGGTCCTGATGGAGCTGCGCGCCCGTTTCGACGAGGAGAACAACATCGAGCGGGCGCAGCGGCTGGAAGACGCCGGCTGCCAGGTTATTTACGGCATGGACGGCTTCAAGGTCCACTCCAAAATCTGTCTGATTACCCGCCGCGCCGCCGGCAGCATCCGCTACCTCACCCAGATCGGCACCGGCAATTATAATGAAAAGACAGCCAAGCTCTACACCGACCTCGCCATTCTCACCGCCAATCAGCGGATCGGGGAGGACGCCGCCGCCTTCTTCCGCAATCTCTCCCTGTCCAATCTCGCGGGAGAGTATCACGACCTCTGGGTTGCGCCGTCCAATTTCAAGCAGAGCCTTCTGCACTACATCGACGGGGAAATCGCCAGGGCGAAGGAAGGCAAAGAGGCGCGCATCCTTGTCAAGTGCAACTCATTTACCGACAAGGAACTCATCGAGCGCCTGATCGACGCCTCGATGGCCGGCGTCAAGATCCGGCTGGTCATCCGCGGTATCTGCTGCCTGACCCCGCAGATTCCCGGCATGACCGACAACATTCAGATCGTCAGCATCGTCGGCCGCTTCCTCGAGCATTCCCGCATCTACGCCTTCGGCGTGGGGGAAGAGACGAAGGTCTTCATCGCCTCGGGCGACATGATGACCCGCAACACCGAGCGCCGGGTCGAGGTCGCCTGTCCGATCTACGATCCTGCCATCAGGAGCCGCCTCCTCGGCATCATGGATGTCATGCTCAAAGACAACGTCAAGGCGCGGGAACAGTTCGCCGACGGACGGTACATTCTCCGCACCCCCCTGAACGCGCCGCCGGTCAACGCGCAGGAGTATTTCATGCAGGAGGCGCTCAAGCCCGCGCCCGCAGCGCAGGAGAAACCGCCCCGGAAGGCGCGTGTTCCGGAGCGGCGCAATTTCCTCGCCTATCTGCGCGACTATTTCCAGGGCCGCAGCTGACAGCGGTATCATTTTCAGATCCTCACCCGGAGAGCAGGTCCTCCCTGAGCCGGGCGAGGATCTTTTTTTCCCGCCGGGAAACCTGCACCTGGGTCATCCCCAGCCGCGCGGCGGTCTGCGTCTGGGTCATTCCTTTAAAATAGCGCAGGCGGATGAGCTGCCGGTCCCGGTCCTCGAGCCGCTCGAGCAGCTCCCGCAGCGCCAGGCGGCTGGAGAGCAGCTCCTCGGGCGCCTCCACCTCAATGTCGATCTGGCCGGCGCCCTCCTCGCCGGTCTGGGTGAGGGAGAGGGCAGGGAGGCTCACGTTGACAGCCTCCGCCACCCGTTCCACCGGCTCGTGCAGCGCCTCGGCCAGTTCCGAGAGGGCCGGTTCCCGGCCCAGCGCAGCGCTCAGCCGGTCCCGCTCGCGGGTGACTCTGAGGGAGAACTCCTTAAGGGAGCGGCTGACCTTGACCGTTCCGCCATCCCGGAAAAGGCGCTTGATCTCCCCCAGAATTACCGGCACCGCGTAGGTGGAGAAGCGCAGTCCCCGGCTTTCGTCAAATCCCTCTGCCGCCTTGACCAGCCCCAGGCACCCCGCCGCGTAAAGTTCCTCATATTCGATTCCCCGCCCGGTCATCCGGTGGGCGAGGGAGTGAACCAGCCCCAGATTGGCGGCGACAAAGGCTTCCCTCTCCTCAGCCCGCTGCTTCATCGCCGGGCCTCGCATTCAGCGTCTTGCGCAGGGTGACGGTCGTCCCTTTTCCGGGCGCCGAGCGGACCGAGACCTTGTCCATAAACGACTGCATGACGGCAAACCCCAGCCCCGCCCGCTCGCCGGTCTCGCAGGTGGTGAAGAGCGGCTCCATCGCCTGTTTGACGTCCGGAATGCCGCAGCCGCTGTCCTTAATCTGTATGTAGATCTCACCGCCCTCGTAAATGCGGGCGGTCAGGCGGATCTTGCCCAGCCTGTCCCGGTAGGCGTGAACAATGCAGTTGGTCACCGCCTCGCTCACCGCGGTCTTGATGTCAGCAAGCTCCTCCACCGTCGGGTCGAGCTGGGAGAAAAAGGCCGCTGCCGCCGAGCGGGAAAAGGCCTCGTTGGCCGACCGGCTTAAAAAGACAAGGGTCATTTCATTGCGCGCTTTTTTCATGGGAATCTTCCTTTCAACTGATGATGATGGGCAGCAGGGACAGTCCGGCCAGGTTCATGAGCTTTTTGAGCTGGGGGGAGGCGCGCTCTACCCGGAGTTCGCCCCCCATCGACTGCATAAGTTTGTACCGCCCCATAATCAGGCCGATTCCGCTGGAATCCATAAAGCTGACGCCGGAAAAGTCGAGAATGAGCAGGCGCGGCAGAACGCTCTCCGCCGCTTCGTCGATTGCTTCCCGCAGGTGCGCTGCGGTGTGGTGGTCGATCTCCCCGGCAATGCGGGCGGTGAGTTCACCTTCCCGGTGATCAAAGGCAACAGGCATCAGTACCCCTCCTGAAATCAATTCTTTTCATACAGAATACCGGATTTTTACCGCAAAATTGGTCGGAATATGAAAAAGCGCTGAAATTTTTACAGAAAACCCGTTTCATTCGGGTTTTTTCTTGATTCCGCGGCATTTTTCTGATATAATAAATAATAACTATGCCGGATTACGGCCTGTGCTTCCCGTAAAGCATCCCGGCAATTTCACAGCATCCTGTTTTTACCGCCGGTCTGCGGAAAAAATTCCCGCCGCCATCGGACGGAATTTTTTCCGTTGGCCGGAACATTTTAAGAAGAAAGGCCTGAATCGTTTGGAGATCAAAGTATCCATTGTCATCCCGGTTTACAATGGGGGGGAGCTGCTTGCCAGAACGCTGGAAAGCCTCCGCGGACAAACCCTCCGGGATTTTGAAATGATTGTCGTGGACGACGGCTCCACCGACGACACCGCCCTCCGTCTCGCCCAGTATGCGGAGCGGGAACCCCGCCTGCGCTGTTTCACCGTTCCGAACGGCGGTCCCGCCCGGGCCAGAAATTTCGGGATCGAGCAGGCGAAAGGGGAATATCTCTACCTCTGCGACGCCGACGACATCCCCGAACCGGAGATTCTCGAGCGGCTGGCCGCCGAGCTGGACCGGGGATGCGATCTGGCGGCCTGCGGATACCGCCTGGAGCGGGAAGAGGAGGGCGTGCTGCGGTCCAGCACGCCGTTTACAGCCGGTCCGGTGGCCTGCGGCACCCGCAGGGAGTTCCTGCAGGCGCTCCCCGCGCTGATGGAAGGGCAGCTGATGTATGTCAACTGGAACAAAATGTACCGGATGGAGATTGTCCGCCGGGAGAAAATTGTTTTTCCGGAACGGTACGCAAGTTGCGAGGACCGGCTTTTTAATCTCGCCTATTTTGCCCACGTCGCGCAGTTTGCGATGATCCCCGCGCCGCTCTTTCACTACTACGTGCGGGGCAGTTCCAACCTCACCTTCAAATTTCTGCCGAACCGGTACGAGTCGCTGGTGCGTTTCGACAGCGCGCTCAACGCGCTCTATGAGTCGGAGGGCCTCCTGACGGAGGAGGTGCGGGCGGTCAACGCCCGAATCTTCCTCAAAGGGGTCGTCGGCTGCCTGATGAGCCTGCACCACCCGTCCTGCACCCTCCGCCGTGAGGAAAAGCGGCTCTTCCGGCGCGAGCTGCTCGAAAGTCCCGCCCTCCGGAACAGCCTCGACAATCTCTCCGGCGGGCTTCAGTTCCGGATGATCGCCCTGGCGCTGCGGACCCGCTCGCCCGGGATTGCCGGACTGATCGGCTGGGCCGGCAGTTTCGCCGGCAGGCGGCTCCCCGGACTGCTGCAAAAGCTCAAGGGCCGCAGCTGAGGAGGGCGCCGCATGAAACTGAAAGATCTGGTCAAGACCGGACGGCAGGCGGCGGGAAGGCTGCTCACCGTCCTCAACCGGCTGATTCCCAAACGGAAGGACGTCATTCTCTTTGTCGGCAACGACGGCCTGACCGACAACAGCCGCGCATTTTTTACCTGGCTGACTCAAAACGGCTATCAGAAACGGTACCGCATCCGCTGTGCGGTCAAAAACCACGAGCAGTACGGTTATCTCCGGCAGGAGGGCGTCGAGTTTCTCTCGCTGAAACGGGGGGTGTTCGCCTACTTCCGGGCGGGATATGTCTTCTACTGCAACGGCACCTACCCCATCAAGCCGTCGAAGGGGCAGACGGCCGTCAATCTCTGGCATGGGACGCCGCTCAAAAAAATCTGCAAGCTCGCCCCCAATGTTTCTCACTACGATTACGACTACTTCACCTATGTTCTCGCGGCTTCGCCGATGTTTGTGCCGGTGATGGCGCAGTGCTTCGGGGTGCCGGAGAGCCGGGTGCTCTGCTGCGGTCACGCCCGCAACGACCTTTTGTTTCACAAATCGCCGGACGTCCTCCGGAAACTCGGACTGGAAGGGGATTTTGACCGGCTCCTCCTCTGGATGCCGACCTTCCGCAACTCCTACAACGACTATATCCATGACGGCGGCTGCCAAACGGAGACCGGCCTTCCCATCTTCGAAAATTCCGGCCAGATGGCGGAGTTTGACCGCTGGCTGCGGGAAAACCGGATGCTGATGGTGGTCAAGCTCCATCCGATGCAGAAGGAGAGCGACATCGCCCCCATCTCCCTCGGCAATATCCGCCTCCTGACCAACCGGGAGATCGAGGCGCAGCATCTGCAGCTCTATGAACTGGTCGCCTGTGCCGATGCGCTGGTGACCGATTATTCCTCCATTTATTTTGACTATCTTCTCCTCGACCGGCCAATCGGCTTCACCTGCGACGATTTGGACGCCTACGGCGGCAGCCGGGGATTTGTGGTCAGCGACCCGCTGGCGCTGATGCCGGGCATGAAGCTCAAAACCTATGCGGATTTCCGCGCTTTCGCGGAAAAGGCGGCTGCCGGAGACGACGGCTATGCCGCTGAGCGGGAACGGGTCAACGCCCTGGTCAACGCCGACCGGGACGGCCGGAGCGCCGTGCATCTCGCGCAGCTCCTCGGATTGTAACAGAAAGGATGAATCTGATGCGGAAAGTCATCACATACGGCACCTTTGACCTGCTGCATTACGGACACATCAACCTCCTGAAACGGGCGAAGGAACAGGGCGATTACCTCATCGTCGCCCTCTCGACCGACGAATTTAACCGCGGCAAGGGCAAGGAGTGCTACTTCCCCTACGAGGTGCGCAAACAGCTCCTGGAGGCCATCCGTTATGTGGATCTGGTAATTCCGGAAACCTGCTGGGAGCAGAAAATTTCGGACGTCAAGGAGTTCAGGGTCGATGTCTTCGTCATGGGAGACGACTGGGCGGGCAAATTTGACTTTTTGAAGGACTACTGTGAGGTCCTCTACCTCCCCCGGACGCCGGAGATCTCCACCACAAAGATCAAGCGCGATCTCGAGATGCAGGAGAAGGCGCATGAGTAAGATCAGAGTTGTCACCGGCGTAATCGGCAGCGGGAAGGGCGGAATGTCCCGCTTTGCGGTTGATCTGTTCAAGCGGCTCGACCCGGAACGGTTCGACGTCACATTTCTGTCCAATGTCCCCGACCCCTTTTTCGGGGAGGAGATTCGCGCCCACGGCGGGCACATCGCCTGCATCGCCTCCCGCGGGAAACACCCGTTCCGGCATCGCGCCGACCTGCGGCGGATTATGCGGGAGGGAAAGTTCGACGTCTGCCACATCCACCTTTCGACGGCGAGCAACATCGAGCCGCTGATCGCCGCCAGGAAGGCCGGCGTCCCGCTGGTAATCGGCCATTCTCACAACAATGACGTTGAAGGAAATGCCGCCGCCAGGCTGCTCCACCGCCTGAACGCCCCGCGGATCGTCCGCTATACCGACAGGCGTCTCGCCTGCTCGGGCAAGGCTGGAGATTTCATGTTCTGCGGCGCGGATTACACCGTCGTGAAAAACGCCATCGACCTTGACCGTTTTTCCTACAACCCCGCCATGCGGGAGAAGATGCGCAGGGAGCTGGGACTGGGGGAGGCATTCACCGTCGGGCATGTCGGGCGGATGTCCATGCAGAAAAATCCCGATTTTCTCCTTGAAACCTATGCCGCCCTGCGAAAGCTTGACCCGCAGAGCCGCTTTGTTTATGTCGGCGACGGCCCGTTGGAGGCTCATGTGCGGGAGAAAGCGGCGGCACTCGGCTTAACGGATGGCATCCTGTTTACCGGCGCCGTCTCCAACCCGCAGGATTATCTCTGCGCCTTTGACTGCTTCCTGCTGCCCTCCCTCTTTGAAGGGCTGGGATTTGTCATCATTGAGTCGGTCTGTTCGGGGCTGCGCTGTTTCGCCTCGGATGTGATTCCGCCGGAAGCGCAGGTTGGGGAGCTGGTCGAAACCTTCCCGCTCTCCATCGACAAAACGCAGCTCGCCCGCCGGATGCTGGCGCATCGGGACGACTCCGCCGGGCGTCATTCCCGGAAAGAGCTGCTGACCGCGCTCGGTTACGACGCCGCTTCCCAGAAGCGGCAGGTCGAGGCCATCTACACCGGGAAACCGGAATCATAACGGAGGTTTCTGCCCATGGAAAAATCAACGGGAAATTTGCGAAAGTATCTGGACATTCTGTTCTCCCATCAGGCCATCCGGATCGTCCTGCTGGTCATCGTGACCCTGCGCAGCTCGACCCTGCTGGCCCCCTATATCGGACCGGTTGTCAAATTCACCCTGCTCTGGTCGGCGGCTGTCCTCATCAGGGACCTGTTTACCAGGCGGCTGCTCCTGGTAAACCGCTGGAGAGGGCTGCTCTATTTGTTTATGATTCTGTACGGCGTCACGATGCTGGCGCATTACCGGGAGAATCTGTTCCGCAACGTCGCGACCTTCGGCTACATGGCAACCAATCTTTTTGTATTTTACGCCTATGACCTCACCCAGTCCCGGGAGGAGGTCAAAAAGGAGGTCCGCAACCTCTGCCACACCTTTATGGCGGTGTCGCTGGCGACCGGCATCCTCAGCATCCTGGTGTTTGTGCTCAACATTCAGTACCGCTTTTTCTATCTGTCGGGCGGTGAAACCGTCGAGAGCCAGCTCGGATTTTTCGGCGGCCGGCTGTGGGGCATCCTCACCAACCCGAACATTTCGGGCGCGGTCGCCCTCATCAACGTGATGATGATCTTTGTCTGTGTGGTGATGGTGCGCAACAACCTCTCCAGGCCCTGCCGCCGCTTCTACCTGGTCAATCTGATTGTGCAGACGGTCGTCTTTTACCTGAGCAATTCCCGGACGGCGTGGTACTGCATGTTCTTCTTCATCCTGATTGTGCCGACACTCGTCATGATGTGGGAATTTCCGGAGCGGATCAGGACCAGCACCTTCAAAAAGCTTGCCAAACGGACGGCGGCGGTGACCGTTGTGGCGCTGCTCGCTTTTTCGGGCCTGGAAAACTTCGCCCAGTTTGTGCTGCCGAAGTGCGTCATCTCCACCACCTTCTTCAGCGAGCAGTTCGCACAGCTCCCCAACTCGGAGGACAAGGACCTCGAGGACCCCGACTTCGCGGAGGAGGTCGACGACGTCGAGCGGGACGATTTCGGCACGACGCTTGGCGGCCGCTACTATCTCTGGCGCGCGGGTATCGGCATCATCGCGAACCATCCGCTGCTCGGCGTGACGGCGGAGAATATCCCCGACTACGCCCGGCTGTACGCCGCCTGGCCGGTCAGTTATGAGGAAGCGGAGCGGCAGTTCTACGAGGAGCAGGAGGCGCTTGCGCGGGAGCGGGAGGAACAGGCCCGTCTCGACGCGGAAGCCGGCATCCTGCCCGAAGAGAGCGCGGAGGACAGCGCGGAGGAGCAGGAACCGCCTGTCTACGAGCCCTACCTGCCCGGCATCGACAGCGGCCTGCATAACATGCTCTTTCAGGTGGCGGCGGCCTCCGGCCTGCCGGGACTCGCCATCATCGTGCTGATCGCGGCCTCCTTCCTCTGGCGGCTGCTGCGCTACTTTATCTGGGCCTGCAGGCGCAAGCGGCTGAACCCCTTCATCGCCGCGATGTCCGCGCTGGTCCTGACCCTGCTGGTGCGGGCGATGAGCGAGACCGGCATGATTTACGGCATTCACTACGCCTCCGTCATTTTCTGGAGCTTTGTCAGCTACATTCTCTACTTCATTGACACCGAAACGGCGGTGGACCCCGAGTTTGACAAGGGGCGCAGGCCGGTGCTCGCCCGTCTCTCGGACAGGATTTTCGGCAAAAGGAAAGGGCGGTGACCGGCGTGGCCGACGAATTGACCCGCGCGTTACAGCGGCAGGGTCTGGATATTCTGCTGCAAATTGACCGCATCTGCCGGAAATACGGCATTCCATACTACCTGTTTTACGGCACCGAGCTGGGCGCTGTCCGCCATCAGGGCTACATTCCATGGGACGACGACGTCGATATTGTCCTCTACCGGGCGGACTTCGAGCGCTTTAAGAAGGCATGGATGACCGAAAAGCCGGCAGGCTACTTCTACCAGGACCCGGAGACCGATCCCGGCTATCGCCAGAAGATTACCAAGATCCGCAAGGACAACACCGCTCTGGTGGAGCCGAAATTCAAGGACGCCGAGATGCACCACGGCATCTGGGTCGACCTTTTTGCGCTCGACGACTATGTGCAGAACGGCTTTCTCCGCCGCGTGGGGGAGCTGATCGCCATGTTTGACTACAACGCCGTCCGCAGCCACCGTCCGGGCGGTGTGCGTGGACTGCTGTATGGGCTGACCAATCCGCTTTTCCGGAGCGGCAGGCTGTACCGCTGGTGGTTCGGCAGGGTGTTTCCCCGCCTGAAAAAGGACGGGACCATGTGCAGCGACATCAACTCCTTCACCTTCAGCCACCGCTATGACTTCAAGCGGGAATGGCTGGGGGAAGGCAGGCGGGTGCCCTTTGAGGGAGAGCTGCTGCCGGTGCCGGTGAACACCGACGCGACGCTGCGGGAATGCTATGGGGATTATATGCGCCTTCCGCCGAAGGAACAGCAGGTTTCCAACCATCACCCCTACTATTTTTCCGCAACCCGCGCCTATCACCCCGGAATGAAGCTGGATGAAGGTGAGCACGATGGCTAAATCGGTGGCGGCCAACTCCATTTACAATTTTCTTCTGAAATTTTTCCGGCTCATCATGCCGGTAATTGTCAGCTCCTATGTGATCCGGACGCTGGACGAGCAGCTTTATGCCGAATTCCTGAGCGCCAGCACCTGGCTCGACCTGGCGCTGATGTTCGGCGTCTTCGGCGTGACCTCCTACGGCATCCGGGAGGCGGCGCGGGTGCGGGACGACCAGGAGCGGTCGCGCCGCCTCTTTTCCAGCCTCTTTTCCATCAATCTCGTGACCAACGGTGTGGTGCTTCTCGCCTACACCGCCGTGGTCCTTTTTTCGATGGAGTCGATGACCCGCGCGATCTATCTCACGCTGGGACTCAAGGTCTTCGCGAACATTTTTCTGGTGGAGTGGCTCAACGAGGCGATGGAGAATTACCGCTTCATCACTGTCAAGACCATTCTCGTCCGGTTGATCTACACCGTCCTGATTTTCCTCTTTATCCACAGGCCGGACGACGTCGTCAAATACTGCGTCGTCATTGTCGCAACGGATTTTCTCAACAACATCATCAGCTTTGTCTATATCAACCGGCGGCTTCCGATTTCCTTCCGGAATCTGGAGATTGGCCGCCATCTCCTTCCGCTGATCAGTATGCTGATTATCTCGAATGTCAACATGCTCTACACCCAGCTCGACAAAATGCTGCTGGACAGGACGGTCAGCAGCCTGGCGCTCGCCGATTACCGCATCCCGCAGGATATCACCAACATGATCGCCAATCTGCTCTCCTCGGTGGTGATGGTCGCGGTGCCGCGGCTCGCCTATTACCGGGGAAACGGACAGCAGGAGGAGTACCGCAAGCTGCTGCATCAGGGCTATCGCAGCTTCATGCTGGTTGTCTTTCCGGCCTGCATGGGATTTGCCTGCCTTGCCCGGGAAGTGATCGTCCTTTACACCGACAGCAGCGCCTACTACGGCGCCATTCCGGTGCTGGTTCTGTTCGCCTTCCGCACGATCGAGATGTCGGTTTACACGGTTTGCGCCAATCAGATTTTTTACGTCTACAATCAGGAGCGGGTGCTGGTACGGCTGCTGCTGGCCTGCGGGCTGCTGAATCTGCTGATGAACCTGCTGCTGATCGGCACCGGGACCTTCACGCCGGTGACGGCAATTCTGACGACGATTCTCGCGGAAATTCTCCTGCTGGTATTGATGTTCTGGTTTACACAGAAAAAGCTGGAGATCGATTTTCATTTCTTTACCAGGGAAAACCTCCGGTATTTTCTGCTCTCCCTCATTTTTATCCCGATTACAGCTGCGGTGCGCGCTCTGGACCTCGGTGAGATCCTCAGCGCGGTAATCATCATTCCGGCCTGCGTCGCCGTCTACTTCGGGGCGCTGCTGCTGCTCCGGGACGAAACGATGTGGTTTTTGACTCGCAAGGCGCTGCGCATGTTCCTGGGTCGCCTTCACCGTTAACGAAAAGTAAAATGAGTCTGAAATATTCCAATTTGGAGAAAAAACCACCCGCCATGCAGCATGGCGGGTGGCCGTTTATTCTTCCGGTTTTGATTTTTCGTGTGGTACCGGTGTGAGGATGATTTTGCCGTCCTCGAGGTGGGTGTACATGGTCTCGCGGCCGGTGATTCCGAGCTCATCCAGATATTCCCGCGGGAGCTGAACGCGGCCGGCCTTGTCGACGACGGTCCGCTCCTCCACCTCCGGCGCGGGGGCCTCCTCCCCGCCGCTTAAGGCGCCCAGTCCCTCCAGGCTGAGCGGCTTACGGACAAATTCGCTGCTTGTCCGCCCGTCGCGGATCATAACGGCCCGGCTGACAAAGGAGGAGACCAGCCGGTCGTGGGTGACAATGACGATGGTCAGGCCGAGGGCGGCGTTGAGACGCTGGAACAGGCGGAGCAGTTCCTCGGTCGTTTTGGAATCGACTGCGCCGGTCGGTTCGTCGGCCAGCAGCAGGCGGGGGTTGTTGGCCAGCGCGATGGCGATGGCGACCCGCTGCTGTTCACCGCCGGAAAGCTCCGCCAGCCGGCTTTTCCGGCGGTGGGAAAGCTCGACCAGATCCAGAAGGGCGGCGGCGCGCTCGCGCACCGTTTTGGGGACAATGAGACTGCCGTCCGCGGCGGGGAGCGGCGGCATGGCAGCCGTTTTTTTGCCGCTGATGAGGAGAGGCAGCTCGACGTTTTTCTGCGCGCTCAGATAGGGGATAAGGTTGCGGGCCGGATTCTGCCAGACAAAGCCGACCGTCGAGCGGCGGTACTCCATCATCTGCTTTTTGTCGAATGCGAGGAGATTTTTGCCGTCCACCTCGAGCTGTCCGGCGCTGGGAACGTCCAGTCCGCCCAGCATGTTGAGCAGGGTGGACTTGCCTGACCCGGAGTTGCCGATGATCGCCATCAGTTCGCCGTCCGCGACGGTCAGATCCAGCCCCTGCAGGGCGACGACCTCGATTTCTCCGGTTTTGTAGATCTTGACAAGGTTTTCACACAGGATCATGTCCATCCTCCCTTCCGTCTGTCAGCAGGCCGTCGCGGAGGGTGTAGACCTGGTCGGCGATCTGCATCAGATCGGGGTCGTGGGTGGTCATCACGATGGTGGCGCCCTGTTCCTCGATCAGTTTTTTGAAGACGGCGATGACCTGCAGGCCCATCGTCGAGTCGAGCTGGGCGGTCGGTTCGTCGGCAAAGACAACCGCCGGCTGGTGGGCGATCGCCCGGGCAATGGCGACCCGCTGCTGTTCGCCGCCGGAGAGCTCCTGCGGCAGGTGGGCGGCGCGCTTGGAAAGGCCCACAAGCTCGAGGCAGGCGAGCGCCCGCTCTTTCCGTCCGGAGGCCGGAAACCCGGCGACCCGGAGGCCAAACTCCACATTTTCATAGGCGGTCATGTTGGACATCAGGGCGATGGACTGGAAAACGATGCCGGCGCGGGTGCGGCGAATTCTGTCGCGCTCCCTTTCGCCGAGGGAGGTCATATCCCGGCCTTCAAAGAAAACCTGGCCGGAAGTCGGGCGGTCGAGGGTTGCCAGCAGGTTGATGAGGGTTGTCTTTCCCGACCCGGATTTGCCGTTCAGGATGGTCAGACCGCCCGCCCGGACCGAAAGAGAGACATCCCGAAGGGCGCGGACCTCCCCGGCGGGGGAGGAGAAGGTGCGGCACAGGCGCTCTGTGCGGAGAATTTCAGCGTGATTCTGCATAGTGCTCCTCCTAATCTTCGCCCAGCTTGAGGGCTTCGTTCGCGTGGAGGCGGAAGACAATCCGGCTGAGGACTGCCGCCGCAATGGCCATCATCAGGGCGACAATGAGGACAATCCGCCAGTAATCGGTCTGCGAGGCGGTCACCGCAAAGGGCAGGATCTGTTCGACCGGATCGACGTTGCACTCCAGAACCGGCGCGAAGAGGAGGGCGGTCAGGGTGCCGGTCCCCAGACCGGCCAGAATGGCTGTCACAGAAACCAGCAGCTGCTCCCAGAGCAGCACCATCACCACCGAGAGGCGGGAAAGCCCCATCGAGCGGAGAATGCCGAACTGCAAAAGCCTCCCCTGGATGGCCAGGATCCAGTAAATGAAGAATCCTGCGAAGGTAATGGCCATGGTCACCAGGAAGGAGAGGGTGAAGAACCCGTTGATTCCCTGGGTCATCGCGTCATTTTTATAGCTTGTGATTTCAGCGGAGGTGTCCTGCAGGGAGAGAATGGAGACGCCCATCTCGGAGAGCTCCTCGTACAGCTCGGCCGAGGTGACCCCCTCTGCCTTGTGGAGCCAGACCTCATAAGGCTCCAGCTTAGTCTCCTGCTGGAGGTAAATGAGATTCGCGACCGCCAGCACCGGCTCGCGGCTTCCGGACTGCACCGGATTGAAGGAAGGAAAGTACTCAATCCCCGCGTAGATGACGAACTGCACGAGATTCTGGTTGTCTCCGATGGAGAGGAAGGCGGTGTCTCCGGGCGTGAGGCCGTACTGCTCCAGCGCCGCGCTGGAGAGCAGCAGGGCGCGCGGCTCGTCGGCCAGCAGGTTCAGATATTCGTTGATGTGGTGGGGGAGGAGAATGTTTTTCATCCAGCAGGTCCGGCCGAATTCGTCCGGCACAATGCCCATCAGCGTGATGCCGTTGATTTTCTGGGAATCCGCGGACAGGGAAACGCCGTCTTCCCTCAGGACCCGGGCGGCACTGTCCACTGTCTCCATCTGTTCGTATTTGGAAAACTGCGGTTCGGTGTAGTAGACCGGCCCGTCACTGGACGACGCCATCGGATCGAGCGAAATGCCCTCGGTGAAGGGCCATTCCTCCTGAAGGACGACGTCGGCGCCGATGGAATAGCGGATGCGGTCTTCCTCGTTCTGGTTCAGTGTCCGGACCATGACGGAGTTGAAGACGCCCATCGAGAGGGTGAAGATGAGAAACAGGGAGATCATCTGATTTTTCCGGCTGCCGCGGGAAGTGTTGACGAGGGAGAGGTAGAGCACCGGTCCCCAGAAGCGCTGGCCGGCCCGGTAGATCACCCGCACCAGCAGCGGAAAAACGCGCAGAAAAAGCAGGGTCAGGCCGAAGATGAAGAGGGTGGAGCTGCCGTACATCAGAAAATCAATCGGGACGTCCGAGGCGGCCGCGCCGGTTTCCCGTATGACGGCGAGACGGTTGTGGAAGTTGTAGAGGGCATAGCCCGAGACTGCGAGGCAGACAAGGTCCAGGCAGAGTTTCTGCCAGAGAGGCGCCGGCTCCCTGCCGGATTTTTTGCGCTTGAAGGAGACGATGGAGGTCTCTCCGCTCAGCAGGACGGCGATCAGCATGGTAAAAACCAGCGCCGCCGCCGTTACGCCCGCGTAGAGGAAGGTCTCCGGGGTGATTTCGACCGTGAGCGCCTTGCGGTTGACGAACTCCATAAATCCGTTTGAGGCGCCGATCATCCGGCAGAAGAGAAGGCCGAGCGGCGGCCCGAGCAGCAGCGCCGCCGCCGAAAGCAGCAGCGACTGCCAGAAATAGACGGCGACCGTCTGCCGCCGGGAGGCGCCGCGGCTGCGCAGGACGGCGATTTCGTTTTTCTCATGCTCCAGAATCAGCCGGGATACCATCATGATGTAGAAAAACAGCATCAGCAGGATGGGAATTTCGATGATCCAGAGGGTGGCGTTCAGATCGGCCCGCCGCAGGACATATTCGTCGAGGATGCCGGCGAAGGAAGTCCGCAGTCTGGGGTGGAAAAACTGGTTGTCGCTGTATTTTTCGATCACCGCCGAGATCCGGGCGCTGTTTTCCGGGGTCATGGCGTGGTAGTCGAGGGCGTAAGCCCATTCCACGCTGTCGATGATCTGTTCGCCGTCCCCTTCGATGAATACCTGTGAGAAGACGGCGGGGTCAAGGAGGACCGCCTCGTCGAAGGTGCTCCAGGGCAGAACCCAGAAGGAATCGGCGGGGTCCGCCGGGGCGACGATTCCGGTGATGGTGACAGTTCCCACCAGGGTGACGGTGGTTTCGTTTTCGATGAAGTTGTACTGGTAGTCGCAGATCTGGTAGGTGGAGCCGAGAGAGAGTCCGAGGTCGTAGGCCGCCTGCTCGGTCACCACCGCCTCAAAGGCGCCGTCCCGGCTCTCCGAAGAGGGGAAGGCGCCGCTTACCAGAGAAAGATGGTCAAACAGGCCGCCGCAGGCTGCCAGGGAACCGGCCGCCGCTTCGTCGCGGATCTCCTTCGGGTCGGTGAGGCCCGGGTGTGCGAAGCGCATCGCATCCACCGAGGTGTAAACAGCCCCGTTTAAAACCGGCAGCCCCAGCTCCGGCAGCAGGCCGTTCTCCACCTGATTCTGATACCAGTAGAAGGCGTCCGCCCGGGCGGACGGCGGCTCTTCGCCGTTATACAGGTCCACCGTCATCGTCATCTGGCCAGGGTAGACGCCGCGGTCGAGCTGAAGCTGCTCGAGGTCGCGCGTCAGCATCCGGCCGAGAATGGCGTGGCTGTAGATGGGCATGCTGCATACAATGGCGACCGCCATCAGATATCCGGCCAGCAGGCTCAGGGTCAGCCAGCGGCTGCGCCCCATTTTGTGCAGTGCGAAACGGAACATAGCGGCGCCCCCCGTCACTTGATAATGATTTCCTCACCCGCCTCGAGGCCGCTCACAACCTCGATTTCGGTGACGGTTTTGATTCCGGTTTCAATGGTGCGTTCTTTTTTCACCCCATCCTCCAGCACCAGAACATAGGACTCTCCCGAATACATCGAGACGACGTTGCGGGGCACCACCAGGACATTTTCCTTCTTTTCGCGGATCAGCTCCACCGAGGCGGATTTGCCGAGAAAATCCCCCTCCGGGAGATCCTGCACCTCGATGCGGACAAAGGGCGTTCCTTTTTCCATCGCGATGGAGGGCGCGTCGGCCGAGGTCATGACCACCTTGCCGGTGTATTCCTCGCCGTCCACCTCCACCACGACTTCCTGGTCCAGGCGGAAGTCGGAGACCTTGTCGCCGGTGCATTCCACCTGCAGGGAACGCGGGTCCGCCACCCGGATCAGGGTGCTGCGGGCGTTGACATACTGCCCGACCCCGGTCTGGGCGAGGTAGGAGACGACGCCGCTGTCCGGCGCGTAGATGCTCTGCTTGGCGAGCTCTGTTTGCAGGCTGTCCAGCTGAATCTGCTGCAACTCCAGGTCAATTTCGGCCAAACGGATGGAATTCCCGGTGGCGCCCTCCGCGTTTCGGGCGGCGTTGAGGGCGATCTGCGCCCGTTCGACGGCCAGCTCCTGCTTGCGGATGTCCAGCTCCAGGTCGTCGGTGTCCAGTTTGGCGAGGAGCTGTCCCGGTTCCACCATGTCCCCCGCCTTGACGTTGAGTTCGCTCAGATATCCCGACCGTTTATCGAAGGAGAGGTCGTAGGAGCTGGTCGAGATGAAGGTGCCGGAGGTGGTGACGCTGTCGATGATGGTGCCGAGCTCAGCGGTGGTGGTGGTGTAGGTGACAGCAGCCGGCGCTTTCAGCGGAGGCGCGAGCACCTCCTCTTCCTCGGGAAAAAGCGCGCAGCCGGTGAAGACGCCGCAGACGGCGGCAGTCAGAGCGAGGGTCAGAATGCGGACGGATTTCATAGAAAACACCAGCCTTTGTGAATGGTAACAAAATGGAATCATTTTCATTCATTATTGCATACTTTTCCAAGAAAAACAAGTGTTATTTCGCCAAATATTGGGCAGATTCTCTAGTGAAAACAAAGAAAAACGGGAACCCCGCAAGGAGTTCCCGTCAGAGATGGCGGCCGGCCGC
>CALXIG010000209.1 GCA_944388305.1 uncultured Clostridia bacterium | reverse complement strand
ATCTCCGGCTTCGGCACCGTGCAGATCGCTGCGAACGCCGTCGCCAACAATCTCGATTCCCTCGGCTGTATCCCCGGTTCCGCCATGAATCTCGCCATCATTACGGTCGTGGGGCAGTGTGTCGGCGCCCGCGATTACGGGCAGGCGACCTTTTACATCAAAAAAATGATGAAGCTCACCTATCTGATTATGGGGAGCTGCTGTGCGGGGGTGCTGGTCACGCTGCCGCTGCTGCTGCGGCTTTACAACCTGTCGGAGGAAACCATGTGGCTCTCCGCCATTCTGGTGCTGATCCACGACGGCTGCGCGATCCTCTTCTGGCCGGCGGCCTTCACCCTGCCCAATGGACTGCGGGCGGCGAACGACGTGAGATTCACGCTGATCCATTCGGTGCTGTCCATGTGGGTCTTCCGCATTCTCTTCAGCTGGATTCTGGGGATGCAGTTCGGCATGGGGGCAATCGGCGTCTGGATCGCAATGGTCCTGGACTGGATTTATCGAATGGTGATTTTCTGCTGGCGGTTTAAAAGCGGAAAGTGGAAAAATTTTGCCAGAAACTGAGGCGCGCCGGTACCCGGCGCGGACTGTTTTACAAAACAAGGAGGTCTTTTTATGCTGAAAGGAATTCCCGGCATTCTGACGCCGGAACTGCTCAAAATTCTCATGGAGATGGGACACGGCGACGAGCTGGTGCTCGCTGACGGCAACTTTCCCCGCAATGCGCACCCCGAACGGGTTGTCCGCCTGGATGGCCACGGCATCCCCGGAATTCTCGATGCGATTCTCCGGTTTCTGCCGCTCGACAGCTATGTCGAGCACCCGATGATCCTGATGGCCGTTATGGATGGAGATCCTTATGTCCCTGTCATCTGGGACGAGTACCGCAAAATCGCCGCCAGATATGAGCCGGACGGCGCGCGGGAGCAGGCGATTGACCGGTTTGAATTTTACGAGCGCGCGCGGAAGGCCTATGCGGTCGTGACAACCGGTGAAACAGCGCTTTACGCCAATATCATTCTCAAAAAGGGCGTTGTGAAGGAATAAATGCGGAAAGGAGCAGTCCCATGAACCCGATGCTTGGCAGACTGGAGCAGAATCCGGTCATCGCCGCCGTCCGGCGGCGGGAGGATCTCGCCGCTGCAGCGGCTTCCCCTGCGGAGGTGGTCTTTCTCCTCTGCGGCGAGCTGCTGACCATCCGGGAGGACGTCGCGGCGGTGCAGGCGGCGGGGAAACTTGTACTGCTCCACATCGACCTGCTGGGCGGCATCGGGCGGGATGCGGCGGCAGTGGAGTTTATCGCGAGGCATGTCCGCCCGGATGGATTGATCAGCACCCGCAGCCAGCTGATCCGCTGCGCCAGAGAGCGGGGGCTGCTGACCGTCCAGCGTTTTTTTCTGCTCGATTCCCAGTCCGCGGCGACGGCGGCCGAGACGGCGGCCCTTTCGCGGCCGGACTTTGTCGAGCTGATGCCCGGCGTCTGTCTCCGGGCGGTCCGGCGGCTGTCGGGACAGCTGGGCGCGCCCATCATCGCGGGCGGGATGATCGAGACAAAAGAGGACATTCTCGCGGCCCTCAGCGCGGGCGCAGCCGGTGTTTCCACCAGCCTCGCGGCGCTGTGGGAGCTGTGAGCGGTGCGGGGGAGGGAAGAGCGTGAAGGACGGCGGCAACGGGCAGAAAGGCTGGCTGCTGATGGCGGCGGGAATCGCCATCATCGGCGCGGCACTTGGCATGATGGCCTTTTTTCAGGGTCGGCTCTGATCCCGCGGAATCCGATTGACTTTTCCCGGGAAATATGGTATGCTGAAAGTACAGGTTTATATTGTTTGTGCGGAGATCTGGAGTCACAAAAATCGGAAGGGCCGGGTGCCCTCTGGTTTTTGTGGCTTTTTTGCGCGGAAAGGAAGGTTCAACATGATCAGATATGATGTCGCGGTCATCGGCGGCGGCGTGACCGGCGGATTGACGCTGCGGGAGCTTTCCCGCTGGCGGCTTTCGGCCGTCCTGCTGGAAAAGGAGGAGGACGTCGTCATGGGCTCGTCCAAGGCCAATTCCGCCATTGTCCACGCCGGCTTTGACGCGGAGCCGGGGACCAACAAGGCGAAATACAACGTCCTTGGAAACGCGATGATGGAGCAGACGGCAAAGGAGCTTTCGGTGCCGTTTCTCCGCAATGGTTCCCTCGTCCTCGCCTTTACGGAGGAGGATCTGGCGACAATCGCGCAGCTGAAGGCGCGCGGAGAGCAGAACGGCGTGCCGGGATTGCGCCTCCTGACCCCGAAAGAGGTCTGGGAAATGGAGCCGCACGTCACCCGGGAAATCAAGGGGGCGCTCTATGCCCCGACCGGCGGCATCGTCTGCCCGTACGAGCTGGCAACCGGCGCCATCGAAAATGCGATGGATAACGGCGCCGCGCTGCGCACCGGCTTTGCCGTCCGGGAGATCTGCAATATGGGGGATTTCTTTATCCTCCGCTCCGGGACAGAGGAGATCGAGGCGCGGTACATTGTCAATGCCGCCGGCGTCCACGCCGATGAAATCGCGCGGCTGGTGGGGGATGCGAGCTTTTCCATCACTCCGCGGCGGGGCGAGTACCAGCTTCTGGACAAGACTCAGGGCGGCCTGGTGCATTGCACCATCTTCCAACCGCCAACCAGAATGGGGAAGGGCGTTCTGGTCACGCCGACTGTCGATGGCAATCTGCTGACCGGTCCGACCTCAGAAAACATCGAGGACAAGGAGGATACCGCTACGACGGCGGCGGGACTGGAGACAGTCCAGCGCCTCGCCCACAGATCGGTGCCGGAGATTCAGTACCGGCTGTCCATCACCTCTTTTACCGGACTGCGCGCCTGCGCGGACTGCCAGGATTTTGTCATCCGCCCGGCGGAAAATGCGCCGCGGATGATTCACGCGGCCGGCATCGAATCTCCCGGCCTGACCGCCTCTCCGGCGGTGGCGAAGGCGGTGGTGGAGCAGCTCGCGGCGGCTGGGCTTGTCCTCGAGCCGAAGGCGGATTTTGACCCGCACCGAAAGCCCTTCCCGAAGTTCCGGGAGATGGGAGATGCGGAGCGCGCGGCTCTGGTCGCGGCCGACCCGCATTTCGGACGGATTGTCTGCCGGTGCGAGGGCGTCACCGAGGGGGAAATTCTCGCGGCGATTCACCGCAACCCGCCCGCGCGGAGCGTGGATGCGGTCAAACGGCGCGCCCGCGCCGGAATGGGACGCTGCCAGGGCGGATTCTGCGGCCCGCAGGTGGTGGAGATCCTCGCGCGGGAGCTGGGCATCCCGATGGAGGAGGTC
>CALXIG010000208.1 GCA_944388305.1 uncultured Clostridia bacterium | reverse complement strand
AATGAGTATGCGGGGAGCGGCCGAGATATAACAAAGAAGGCCGGGATTTGCCCGAGGCTGTGCCTCTGCCTTCCCTGCCCGCCCAAAAAGGAGGAACCGCTGTGAAAAAGCTCTGGAAATGGCTCGCGCTGCCCGCCGCGCTGCTCTTGTGCGCCGCCTGCGGGACGCCCTACGACCCGAACCGCCACCGGTACACCCCGGAGGAACGCTCCGCGCACTATGAAGAATACCCATATGACCAACTCCTCAACGCATGCGGCTTTGTGATTCCGGACGGCAGGTTGCTGGAAAGCACCGTTCTCGCGTCCGACCTGATTCTCACCGGGCGGGTCGCGGACGACGGCGTTTCAGAGGTTGTGCCGGTGTTCGAAGGGGTGGAGAGCCCGCCGGTAACGATCACCTCCTACCAGATCGACGTCCGCGAAGTCCTGTACGGCTCCTACGATGAAGAACAGCTGACCCTCCGATTTTATTGGGCATTCCAGACAAAGCCCTATCAGGGAGACGAGCTGCTGCTGTTCTTGACGGTGGGACCGGACTACTGCCTCCCCACAACGGCGAGTAATTACAGCGTTTTCGTGATCAACCCGCCGGACGACCGGCTCTTTGCGCTGTCCAACAAGGAAGTGCTGACCGCCTTTGACGGCAGCAAACCCAAAAGCCTCGAGGCGGAAATTGACGGGATTGTCGAGGGGTTTCAGTCTGCGACAGAGTACCCCTATTCCACCGGTGCTGTCGCCCTGTCCGCTTTATCGGAGGACAGCCCGCTGTACGAAGAATACCGGGACATTTACCGCGACAATCCCTATTACCCCGAATATGATGAAATTTTCGAGTAGGATTTTTTCCTGCGCCCGTGGGCAGGGGCTCTCTGGGCTGATGCCCCTGCCCGCTCAAAAAGGAGGCGTCATATGCAACAAATTTTGACGTATATCCGCTTACCCGACGGTTACGATGTGGGGCTGGATTTCAGTGATCCCAGGATCGCCGGCGATACGCAGCTTCAGGAACAGATCTGCGAAGATAGGCTGCGATATTGATATATATTTTCATTATGAAGGGATCGGAAAATATGATCTTTCTGTGTACCTGCATACCGATGGTGCAGTTGGCGTTTACGGCTATGGCGTCACCTATAATCCGCTTTTGCTGAGCTGGCGGGCAAAGTATACATGATAATCAAAAGGTACGGCAGAAGCCCGGCAGCGGTCAATTACTACTCTCAAACAGAAAGGAAGATTCATGATGACTGAAGTGGTCGCCGGGCTGGTCCGGCGGGATGGGCGCTTTCTCATCTGCCAGCGCCCCAAAAACAAAACCCTCCCCCTGCTGTGGGAATTCGCGGGCGGAAAGGTGGAGCCAGGAGAAACGAAGGAAGCCGCCCTCATCCGCGAATTCCGGGAGGAGCTGGGCGTCACCCTTTCGGTCGGGGAAATTTTTATCGAGGTCACGCACACCTATCCCGACATCACCGTCCACCTTACCCTCTTCCACGCCGCAATCGCCGCGGGAGAACCGCAGCTCCTCGAGCACAACGACCTGCGCTGGATCAAACCGGAAGAAATCCCGCTCTACCCTTTCTGCCCGGCAGACGTGGAGATTCTGAAAAAGATTCAGACGGATTTCTGAGCGAATCCGCGCGTTTTTTCCGGGAATCCGGCCGCAGCTGTCCTTGACTTTCGGAAAAAAGCATGGTATACTTAATTTAATTTCCATGCGTTTTATATTGCAAAAATGTTCAGCCATTCCTGAAAGGGCATGGCTGCTGCGCCGTCCCCCCTCCGCCTGTCCGGCGGAAAAATACGGGGTGCGGCAGATTCGGAGGAGGGAGCGATCCCGGTTCCGTTTTGAGAAAGGAGGAAGTGACAACCGTGGGAGATCCCGCAGACCCGCGACGATCCGGCTTTTTGAATGATTCTGGGCGACAGACGCACCGCTGCCGGTCAGGACTTTTGTCCTGTCAATCCGCTGGCGCGTTTTTTTGCTGCCGGAATGCCGGAACGCCGCGGATTTTCTTTGTCCGGCGCTTGTAGAAACCGCTTTATTGGCCTGATTTTTTACGACTGACAATAAGGAGAAATGATTTATGAGCGCCCTGCCCAGTATATTACTGCTGATCGTACTGCTTGCCGGCAACGCATTTTTTGCGGCGAGCGAAATCGCGATTCTTTCCATCAACAACAAAAAAATTGAAAAAATGGCGGAGGAAGGCAACAAGCGTGCCGCTCTCCTCCTGCGCATCACCAACGATCCGTCCGACTTTCTTTCGACCATTCAGATCGGTATTACCCTCGCGAACCTGCTTTCTTCGGCGGTGGCGGCGGAAAACTTCACCGGCTACTTTGACGAGTGGCTCTCCTTCCTGCCGATCAGCCCGGCTCTGCTCCACTCCATTGTGCTGGTGCTGCTGACCCTGCTGCTCGCGTACATCACCCTCATTTTCGGCGAGCTGACCCCCAAGCGAATCGCGATGAAAAACCCCGACGGACTTGCCCTGAGCGCGATCGGCGTCCTCTGGCCCCTTTACAAGGTCTGCCGCCCCTTTATCATGCTGCTTACCGCCAGCGTCAACCTCGTGCTGCGCATCCTGCACATCAATCCCAAGGATGAGGAAGAGACCGTCACAGAAGAAGAGATCATGATGATGGTCGAGGCCGGCGAGGAAGACGGTTCTATCGACCACGAAGAGAAGGACATGATCCAGAACATTTTCGCCTTCAACGACCGCCGTGCCGGCGACCTGATGACCCACCGCACCGAGCTCTGCGCCGTGCCCTCCGGGATGCCGCTCAAGGATCTGGCCGACATTGCCGCCAAGCAGCAGTACTCCCGTATTCCGGTCTACCGGGAAAATATCGACGATATCATTGGCGTCCTGCACGTCAAAGACCTGATCCCCCTCCTCTCCACCGAAAAAATGGAGCAGTACACCGTCGACAACTTCCTCCGCCCTGTTCTGTATGTGCCGGAATCGGTGCATTCGGTCAATCTCCTCAAGCAGTTCCAGGAGCAGCATCTCCACTTTGCGGTCGTCGTGGATGAATACGGCGGCACCGAGGGCATTGTGACCATGGAGGACCTGCTCGAATCCATCGTCGGCGAAATCGACGACGAGTACGATGCGCAGAAAGAGGCCATCCAGAACGCCCGCCCTGACACCCCGCAGAAGCTTGCGGCCAAAAAGATGGAAAAACTGGAAGAAGAAGAGGAAAAGGAAAAAGAAAAGAAAAAGGAGAAAGAGGAAGAGGAACACTAAAACCGGCAAGCAAAAGCCCCCGCACATTTCTGTGCGGGGGTTTCGTTTTGGACGGAAAACAGATTACAGCGCCTCCGGTTTCGGGCGCGGAAGTGTGAGGGAGAAACGGCCGTCCTCCTCCGCTTCAACAGAAGCGCCATAGAAGACGGTGAGCGCCTCGATCATGAGGTCTGCGTCGCGGCAGCCGGCCGTTTCATAGCTCGAGTGCATCGCGAGCTGCGGCAGCCCGATATCCACCGTGTTCACCGACACATTGGAGATGATACAGCAGCCCATCGTCGAGCCGCTGGGCATGTCCGAACGGTTGGCAAAATACTGGACCGGCACCTCTGCTGTCCGGCAGATCTCCCGGAAGACCGCGCAGGCGGCCCCGTCGGTGGCGTAGCTCCCGCCGGCAGCCTGCTTGACGACAAGACCTCCATTTAAGTAGCAGCGGTTGAGCGGATCGCACTTCTCGGGGTGGTTCGGGTGGACGGCGTGGGCGTTGTCGGCCGAAACCATGAAGCTGCTGCGCAGGGCGGCGAAATAGCTCTCCTCGCTGCGGCCCATCCCGCAGTGAATGCGGCGCAGAACGTCGGAGAGGAAGGTTGAGCGCGCGCCCTGCCGGGTTCCGGATCCGATCTCCTCATTGTCAAAGAGGCAGTAGACGGCGGCGCTGAACGGGTTTTCCTCCGCCCGCTCAAAGGCGGTGAAGGCCGCGTACGCGCAGGCGAGGTCATCGATGCGGCCGCAGGAATAATATTCCCCGTGCGGACCCCAGACGCAGGCGGGGGCGTCATTGACAAGGTACAGATCGCTTCCGAGGATATTTCCCTCCTGCACCCCAAGATGGGCGGCCAGCCGGCGGTTCAGCTCTCCCTTCGCCGCGCCGTCGCCGTAAAGGGGCAGCAGATCGGTCTGGGGATTGAGTACGGCGCCGTTGTTGACCTCGCGATTCATGTGGATGGCAAGGTTCGGGATGACAACGTGCCCGTCGAGGCGGACCAGACGGGAGACAATCTGTCCGCTCTCCCGCACGAACGCCCGTCCGGCAATTTGCAGCGGGCGGTCCAGCCAGGTGGAGAGAATCGCGCCGCCGTACCGCTCGGTGTCGAGCTGAACATAGTGCTCCCCCGCCAGCTCCGCCTTCCCCTTGAGCTTGAAGGCCGGGGAATCGGCGTGGCTCATCGTCATCTGAAACCCGCGGTAATCCACCCGCGGAAGGCGGAAAGCAATGAGGGAGGAGCCGTTGCGGGTGGTAAAGTAGCTTTTCCCCATCTCAAGCCGCCATTCCCGCCCCTCCTGAAGGCGGATAAAGCCGTCCACCGTCTCCAACCGCCTCGCAACGGCCTCGACCGCGTGGTAGGCGGTCGGACTCTCCTCCAGGAAGGAAATCAGGTCCTGAATAGATTCACCGTATTCCATTTTTATCACTCCTGTGTTGTTTTTTCCGCGGCGGAAAGGTTCACCGCGATCAGCTTGTCCGCCATGCCGGTCTCCCGGGTGGTATATCCGGGCGGACAGCAGAGAAATTCCCCGTTCCAGTCCCCCGCGAGCAGCCCGTCCAGCAGCAGCCGCGAACCGGACACCTCCATCAGCTCCCAGCCGCAGAACGCTGCCATCCCGGCGGCTTCCTGCCGCCAGGCGGGGGTTTCGTAGCCGGTCGGAGAGATGTAGCCGCAGGTGCGGTAATTTTTGATCCAGCCCCAGCCGGCGCCGCTCTCCATCAAAAAATCGGCGTTGTCTTCCCCATAAAGGGCGGCAAACTCCTCCCGCATCGCGGCATGGCGCTCCGGCGTGGGCAGCAGGGCGTTTTCCAGCCAGCCGCCGTTGAACCAGTAGGTCCCCGGGTATTGGGTGAAATACTCCATATACCGCTCCTGGGAGCCGAGGAAGAGGGCGATGCAGTCGTCGGTCCGGGGCAGAATGAGGGGCCGGGTCCGGGCGGTCAGTCCGGCAGTTCCGTTGGAGCAGAGGCCGTAACCCAGGGCGATGCAGTCGGGCGGAAATTTGAATTTCCCCGCTGCGATCTGCCCCTCCACCCGGTCGATCTCGGCCTGAAGGGCCTCCCGCAGCCTGCCGGGAAACTCGTGCAGCCCCTGCGGCATCCAGCTGACGGTGACAATGTTGGGCGTTTGGGCGATGGCCGCGCTCAGCTCGCGGCAGAGTACCTGACAGGCAATCAGATGGATTCTCACCGTGCGCCCCCTATTCTGCGATCCGGTAAAAGGACGGCTTCCGCTCCGCAAAGAGGGCGAGATAGCGGAAACCCGCCGCCTTTGCCTCGGCGAGGGCGGTTTCAAAGCCCGCCCCGACGTCCTCCGGCCGGTGCGCGTCCGAGCCGATGGTCAGGATCTCCCCGCCCAGCTCGCGGAAGCGCCGGAGCAGCCGGGCGGCAGGCAGCGTTTCCCGCGCCGCCTGCCGCAGGCCGGAGGTGTTGATCTCGAGTCCCTTCCCCCGGCAGGCGAGGGCGCGCAGCACCGGGTCGAGGGCGTCCTGGTAGTCGAGCAGGTCGACGCGCTTGCCCTTGACGGCGGCGTACCGCTTGATGATGTCGATTTGGCCCATGCAGTCGAAGTCGCCGGTTTCGGCCAGCACGCGGAGCATCTCGAGGTTTTCCCCGACCAGCGCGGGAATTTTTTCGTCAGGATAGTCGATGAGTCCCAGGTCGACCCCCTTCATCTTGTGAACTGAGCCGATAACATAGTCAAAGGAAAACGCCTCCATCAGCCGGGCGGCGCCCTCCGGGTCACACTGAGGCTGCCCCACCTCGATGCCGGAGCGGACGGCCAGACGGCCGGCAAACTGCTCCCGGCAGCGGGCGAGGGCGGCCTGCTGTGCGGCAAAGGTCTCGAACCCGTAGTGCCCGTCGGCAAACTTTCCCGGCGGGAAAAATTCAAAATGATCGGTAACGGCGATCTCCCTCAGCCCCTTTTCCGCGGCGGCGCGGCAGAGCGCCTCCGGCTCGCAGCGGGAATCGGGGGAAAAGCGGGTATGGGTGTGGTAATCCGCACGGACTTGCAGCATATTCTTCCTCCATTCACGCGCAGCCCAGGTAAAGCAGGGCGAGACGGAGGGTGTTTTCCAACGCTTCGGCGTGGGTCCGCTCCATGCCGTGGGAGGCGTGAACGCCCGGTCCGATGAGGGCACCGGCGATGTCGTGACCTGCGCTCTGCGCCGCGCCGACATCCGAACCATAAAAGGGATAGATGTCGACGGCATAGCGCAGCCCATTTTCCTTCGCGAGGGAGACCAGGCGGCTGGTCAGCTCGTAGTCGTAGGGACCGCCGGAATCTTTGGCGCAGATGGAGACGTCGTACTCGGTGCAGTTCAAATCCTCCCCGATGCAGCCCATGTCCACCGCCACCAGCTCGGAGATGTCATCCGGGATGGCCGCAGCGCCGTGGCCGACCTCCTCGTAGGCTGAGATGAATATTCTGGTGCGGTAAGCGGGCGTGAGTCCCTCCTCCCGCATGATTTTCAAAAGGGTCATCAGGCAGGCGACGCTCCCTTTGTCGTCGATGAACCGGGATTTCAGAAAGCCTGCGGGCGTCACCTCGGTCTTGGGGTCGAGGAAGATGTAATCCCCCGCCTCGATGCCCAGGGCGCGGACCTCGTCGGCGTTTGTCACCCGCTCGTCGATGCGGACGGTCATATTGTCCGGATCGCGGGGGCGGGATTTGCTGTCGCTGTAGACGTGGACAGCGGGACTCATGCTTAAGAAGGTGCCGGTATAGAGGCGGCCGTCCCGGGTGCGGATTTTGCAGTACTCACCGTCGAGCGTCGGGACGATGGGGCCGCCGACCGGAGTAAAGCGGAGCTGCCCCTCAGGGGTGATGGAGCGCACCATCGCGCCCAGCGTGTCGACGTGGGCGGAAAGGCCGACCGTCTTTTCCGCGCTCCTCCCCTCGACGGTGATGACGCCGCATCCTTTGCGGGTCATCTCAAAAGGATATCCGAGATCCCCGGCAATCTCCCGGATCACCGAAAGAACGGGGGCGGTGTAGCCGCTCGGGCTGTCCACTGAAAAAATTCTGCGGCAGAAATCAAACAGATCGCCGCGGTATCGGGTTATTTCCGTCATAATATCCGTCACTCCTTTTTGGGCTTTGCTTCATCGAGATAAGTGGCCTGAATGTCGGCGATGTGCAGGCAGACGGCCAGCGGGAAAAGATTGTAAGCCTGATTGATGGCCATGGAACCGCCCTTGACCGCCTCGTCGTACCCTCCCATGTGCCAGCGGATGGCTATCGCCTCCTCAGTGTTGAGGCGAAGAAAGCGCTCAATGAGGAAAACGCTTTTCTCCCCGTGGCCGTAGGGAAACTGGTCCTCGATGGAAAAATAAGGACGCTCCTGCCAGCTGCCGTTGATCTTCATGTTGCGCATTTCCTTTTTGTAAAAACCGGTCTTGCACAGGTCGTGCAGCAGGCCGCAGATGGCGACGCTCTCCACCGGAACATCGAGCCGTTCGGCCTTCACCAGCGCGTCCAGCCGTTTGTACACGTGCAGGCTGTGGGTGCACAGTCCCCCGTCCTCGGCGAGATGATAGCGGGTTGAAGCGGGGGCGGTGAAAAAGTCGCCCTGCTCCATCCAGGCGAGCAGGCGGTCGGCACCCTTGCGGATGATGTTCTGCCGGAATATGGTGAGAAATTCTTCCTTGCTGTCCATAAGTACCTCCTGTTGGAAAATCCATTTATCAGTATAGCACATTTTCCCCGGTTTGGCACCGGTTTTTGCAAAAATATCCCGGAAAAGGAAACGCCGCCCGGCGGTTTGAGCGGCATTCCAAACTATTCTTCCATTGTGATCAGGACGGTCACCGTCTCCCCGGAAACAGCGATGCTCAGCGTAACGCCCTCCCGTTCCAGCAGGAATCCGGCAGAGGCGCTTTCCTCCGCGGCGGCAGCCTCCCTGTAACCGGCAGCCGCCAGCGCCTCCAGCCAGGCATCCCGCTCCTCCGCGCTCAATCCGGAAACCGTCAGCTCATAGCGGCCGCTCTCCGAAAAATCGCGCACCGACTGCAATTTTCCGCTCTGCGGCTCGGGAATCTGCGCGGTGAAGGTATTCTCCGGCCATCCGTCGGGATACTCGTATTCTGCCGAAACCAATGTCTCCGGAAAGCGGTCCGCCTCCCCGCAGCCCGCGCAGAAGGCCAGCAGGAGCACGGCTGCCAGCCCATACAGCATCCGCCGCTTCACCGGCGCCGTCTCCAGAACAGCACCGCCCGGACAACCGCGAAAAGCAGTGCGGCTCCGCCCAGGGCGGCAAATATCCAAACCGGGTCAAAGGCTCCTTCCACCCGAATCCGGGTCATGCTGTCGGCGCCGCCGATGACAGTTTCCGGCGGCCGCAGCGCGAGCGCCAGCCAGAAAATCACGAAGCAGGCCAGCGCCGCCGCCAGCAGGCCGGCAAATTGCAGCTGCGCGCGGCGTTTCCGGCGGGCTGCCGCGTCCGGACCGGCCATCCGCTCCGCAAATTCCTCCGGGGAGCCGAGCCGCGCGATGAGCGTTGCCTCCGGCTCGGCATTTTCCCGCGCAGAGGAGAACGGCTCCTCCAGGACCCGCGCGCTCGCCCGTTTGT
>CALXIG010000207.1 GCA_944388305.1 uncultured Clostridia bacterium | reverse complement strand
AGATTCTGCTGACGCTGGCCTATATCGTGCTGCTGTTTTTTGTCGATCACTATCTCGGCTTTGCGGTTTCCATTATTTTTCTGGGAATCTGCTACGCAGTTGCCCGAATTCCGCTCAAAATGATTTTAAAAAGCCTGAAGCCCATTGTCCCCATCCTGATCTTCACCGGCCTGCTCAACATGTTTTTTGTCAATACCGGCGATCCGTTTTTCAAATGGGGCATCATTTCCATCTCCTGGGACGGCATCGACATGGCGCTGACGATGGCGGTCCGGGTCATCTGCCTGATCGCGGCGGCATCGCTGCTGACCTACACGACCTCTCCGATCTCGCTCACCGACGCGATCGAGCGTCTGCTCAAGCCGCTTAAAGTGTTCCATTTTCCGGTTCACGAGCTGGCCATGATGATGTCCATCGCGCTGCGGTTTATCCCGACTCTGGTCGAGGAGACGGATAAAATCATGTCCGCCCAGAAGGCGCGGGGCGCCGACCTCGAATCGGGCGGCCTGATTCAGCGCGCCAGGGCTCTCGTGCCCATCCTCATCCCGCTGTTTATCTCGGCCTTCCGCCGGGCGGAAGAGCTGGCGCTGGCGATGGAGTGCCGCTGCTACCACGGCGGCGAGGGGCGCACCCGCATGAAACAGCTCCATCTCAGCGCGATGGACGCGGCCGCGGCCTGCGTGACGGCGGTGCTGATGGGAGCGGTACTGGCCTGCAACTACCTGCCTCTGCCCTGGTGACGGAATGCGCAAGCTGCTGTTTGAAATTGCCTACCGCGGCGACCGCTATCACGGCTACCAGGTCCAGAAAAATGCCCGCACTGTCGCCGAGACGCTTCAGGACGCGATCGAGGCGGTGTTCAAGCGGCGGGAGGGGATCGTCGGCTGTTCCCGCACCGATACGGGCGTCCACGCGAATCAGTATTTCTTCCACATGCTGACCGAAAGCGCCATTCCCGAGCGGGCCGCCGTCACCGCCCTCAACAACGCGCTGCCGGACGACATCGCGGTGCTGGACTGCCGCGAGGTCCCGCTGGAATTTCACGCGCGCTATTCGGTGGCAGCAAAGGAATATCTCTACAAAATCTGGGACGCGCCGGTGCGCAGCCCTTTTCTGGAGGGGCTTGCCCTCCACAACCGCCGCCGCCTCGACGAGGCGCTGCTCGACCGGTGTGCGCAGGAATTTCTGGGCACGCACGATTTTATCGGCTTTTGCAGCGCGGGCGGAAAAATGCACGACACTGTGCGGACCATCTACCAAACCTCGGTGGCGAGGACGGGCGATCTGGTCGAATTCCGGGTGCTGGGCAGCGGGTTTCTCTACAATATGGTGCGCATCATGGTGGGGACGCTGCTCCTGGCCGATCTTGGCAGGCTGAAGGAAGGAGATGTCACCCGCATCCTCGCTTCCCGGGACCGGAAACAGGCCGGTGTGACCGCATCTCCGGCGGGGCTTTATCTGAACCGCGTGATCTATCAGAACGGGGCGTTAGGAGGCCGCAGTGAAAAAGAAACCGAATCAGACAAAGGAAACAGTTTATGACATTGAGGCGTACCGCCGCAAAAAAAAGCGGCAGAAGCGGCTGCACCGCCTGTTCACTCTGCTGGCGGCCATGCTGCTGATCGGCGGCACGGGGGGCGTCCTCTATCTGTACAACCGCTATGAGGATCTGCTCATGCAGCCGCCCGGGCAGCAGGGCGCCGCCTCCTCCCAGCCGGGTACGGTGCAGGCGGGCAGCTTCCCGGTGGCGCTGGATGCGGTTACGCCGCTGGAAATCGAGGGCTTCGGCAGCGGCCTGATCCTCCTCACCAACGAGGATGCCGCGGTTTTGCAGGCGGATGGGACGGTTTCCTCCCAGTTTGTCCACACCTACACCAATCCGGTGCTGCGGACCGGCGACAGCCGGTACCTGCTCTACGACCGGGGCGGCTATGGTTACCGCGTGCAGAACGAAGGCGGTACGCTCTCCGAGGGCCGGACTACCAACTCGATTCTGAACGGGGCCTGCGGCCACGACTCCGCCTTTGCGCTGGTCACCTCTGAAAGCCGCTACGCGGGGAGTGTTCAGGTGTACGGAAAAAATGGACGGGAGCTCTTCTCCTGGTACAGCGCAGAACAGATTGCCGATCTGGCTTTTTCTCACGACGACCGCTATCTGGCCGTCGCCACCGCCGTATTTGACCCTGTGGGAAGCCTGAACGCCCGGGTGCATCTCTTCGACCTGGAACGGGAGGAGGAGGTTGCCTCGGCGGATTTTTCCGACGCACTGCCGCTCGGGGTCAATATCCTGAAGGACGGCACCGTCCATCTGGTGGCGGATACCTTTCTGGGGATCCTGTCGGAGGATTTTTCCGAACAGTCCAAGGTTCCCTATCTCCAGACACTGCGCAACTACCAGTTCAGCCATACGGCTACCCTGCTGGTGACCTCCGGCGCCAATGAAGTGTCCTCCACCCTTTCCCTCGTTGCAGAAAACGGGGAGCAGAAAGAACAGACGGTCCGCAACTCGGTGACGGACGTCTCGCTGACAGACAGCGGGCTGTGCGTGCTGGCAGGCGGGAGCGCCCGCGTTTATTCGCCGGAATTCGAAATGGTGCGGACCGAGCAGGTGGCGAACGATGTTTTTCAAATTCTCTATCATGAAGGGGAGATTTACGTGATGAGCAGCAGTGTGCTCGACCGGCTTTCCTCCGGCGCATCCGGGGAGGGATCTGAGACATGAATACGGTGTCCATCGTTCTGGATGTCGCCTTTGTGCTGACCGCCGTGCTGATGATCCGCGAAGCGTACCGCCGGGGATTTTTGCAGAGCATTGTGCAGACCGCCGGCTATATCGCGGCGTCAGTCCTCGCGTTCTGGGGGAGCCGGGCGCTCTCCGAGGCGATTTATCAGCTCTTTTTCCGGGACCGCCTGCGCGGCAGTCTGGAGGAGGCGCTGATCGCCGCGTCGGACAGCGGCGATTTTGCCGGCAGGCTGGAGCAGGTGATGGAGACGCTGCCGGAATTTCTGCAAAACCTGCTCGCCTCGGCGGGAATGAGCGCGGAAGCGCTGGCCGGACGCCTGAGCGGCTCGGTCGAGGAATCCGCGGCCCAGCTCAGCAACCTTCTGCTGGAAACGGCAGTTCACCCGCTGCTGGTCATGCTGTTGCAGGGAATCTGCTTTTTTCTCCTGTTTGGCGCCGCGATGGTGCTGGTGCGTTGTCTGGTCAAACTCCTCCGTGGTGTCCGCCGCATTCCGCTGATTGGCGCCGTCAACGCACTGCTGGGCGGCGCGATGGGGGTCATTCAGGCGGCAGTCGTCTGGTTTGTCATCGCGGTGGCGATTGATTTTCTCATCAGCCTGACCGGCGGCTTTGAGTGGCTGAATGCCGGGACGGTGCAGGAGAGCTTCCTTTTCCGTCATTTTTACGCGCTGGCGCGCAGCGTGTTTTCCAATCTGACCGAAATTTGACAACAGGAGGGCGCGTTTCCATGAACATTCCCAATTTTCTGACGATCATCCGGTTGATCATGGTCCCGGTATTTATCTGCACTTATCTGAATGTCCCGCCGGAACTGTCCTATGTTCCGGTGCTGCTGCTCCTGTTTTCCGGTCTGACCGACATCGCCGACGGATTTATCGCCCGGCATTTTGACATGGTCACCCCGCTCGGCCGCTTTCTCGACCCGGTTGCGGACAAGCTGACCATCGGTTCGGTTGTGATCTGCCTGGCGGTCCGCCATCCGCTGTTGTGGCTGCTGGCGGCAGTCTATGCCGCCAAGGAGGTGACGCTGGCGCTCATCGGGCTGGCCCGGCTGAAAAGCTGGCGCAACTCGATTGCCGCCAAGTGGTACGGCAAGGCGTCGACTGTCCTGCTGTATGCGCTGATGGTCACCGTTATGCTCTGGCGGGAAATTCCGGACGGCATTCTGCTGCTTTTGATGATTCCGCCGCTGATTTTCATTGTTTTGTCATTTATTTTTTACCTCAAA
>CALXIG010000206.1 GCA_944388305.1 uncultured Clostridia bacterium | reverse complement strand
TTCAGCCGCGCCTCTTACGCCATGATCCAGCTGGCGCAGCAGCTCGCGGAAGAAGGCGGGACGGAGATGGCTGCCGGGTCCGGGACAATTGACATGGAGGCCCTCGCTGCCTTTGGCCGGATGCTCGCGCAGCCCGAGGTGGCTGAAAAGGCGGCTGCTGCCGTCGAGGCGGCAGCGGCGACGCCGGAAAGCATGCTCAACCAGACCGGCGTTGTCTTCACCCGGGAGATCTACCGCCAGCTTGGCGCAGATACTGACCAGATCCAGAACGGCTACATTCTGGGGGTAGGGCTGCAAATGCTGCTGCTGACCGT
This sequence comes from uncultured Clostridia bacterium, assembly GCA_944388305.1. Classification (GTDB taxonomy): domain Bacteria; phylum Bacillota; class Clostridia; order Oscillospirales; family Ruminococcaceae; genus Merdivicinus. Next base: position 4,929 of record CALXIG010000206.1, on the reverse strand, counting down.
ACTGCTGACCGTCTGCGCCATTGGCGCGGGCTACTGCCTGAGCAGGCTTGGCGCGGGCGTCGGGCGGGACCTGCGGCGGGATGTTTTCCGCAAGGTCACCTACTTCAATGCCAGCGAGATGGACCAGTTTTCGGGCGCCAGCCTGATTACCCGTTCTACCAACGACGTGGTTCAGGTGCAGAATTTTCTGAGCATGGGCCTGCGGATGCTCTGCTTTGCTCCCATCATGGGCATCGGCGGCCTGATTATGGGCCTGTCCAAGTGCATCAGCCTCGCGTGGGTGCTGGCGCTGGCCCTCATTCTGATGCTGGGCATCATCCTCGTCCTCTTTGTCGTGGCCATGCCGAAATTCAAGATCATGCAGAAACTTGTCGACCGCCTCAACCTGGTCAGCCGGGAGGAGCTGAGCGGCATGATGGTTGTGCGGGCCTTTGCCAATCAGTCCTTTATGCAGAAGCGCTTTGACGACGCAAACCGCAGCCTGACCGGCAACACCCTGTTCGTCAACCGGGCGATGGCAACCATGATGCCCTTTATGATGCTGGTCATGAACGGCCTTTCCCTGCTCATCGTCTGGTTCGGCGGCAAACAGATCGCCGAAAGCAGCCTGCAGGTCGGCGACATGATGGCCTTTATTCAGTACGCCATGCAGGTCATCATGAGCTTCCTCTTTATCAGCATGATGTTTATCATGGTGCCCCGCGCCTCGGTTTCGGCGGAGCGCATCAACGAGGTGCTGGAGACGGAAAACGCGGTCGCTGATCCCGCGCGGCCGGTGGAGATCCCCGGCGGCATTCGGGGGCTGGTGGAATTTCGGGATGTCTCCTTCCGGTACGAGGGGGCGGACGCCAACGTCCTCGAGCATATCACCTTCACAGCGCGGCCGGGAGAGACAACCGCCTTCATCGGCTCGACCGGCAGCGGCAAATCGACCCTTGTCAACCTCATCCCGCGGTTTTACGATGCCACCGAAGGCGCGGTGACCATCGACGGCGTCGATGTGCGGCAGATGCGGCAGCAGGACCTGCGGGCGGCCATCGGATATGTCCCGCAGAAGGGGCTGCTCTTCAGCGGCACCATCGCCTCCAACCTCCGCTATGGCGGAGAAAATGCGGACGATGCCCTGCTCGAAAAGAGTGCACAGATCGCCCAGGCTACCGAATTTATCGAGAAGCTGCCGGACGGATTTGACACCGAAATCAGCCAGGGCGGCACCAACGTCTCGGGCGGCCAGCGGCAGCGGCTTTCCATTGCCCGCGCGCTGGTCAAACAGGCCCCAATCTATATCTTCGACGACACCTTCTCCGCCCTGGATTTCAAGACCGACGCCGCGCTGCGGAAAGCCCTGAAAGGCTATACCCAGAACGCGACTGTTCTGATTGTCGCCCAGCGCGTTTCCACCATCATGCACGCGGAACAGATCGTCGTGCTCGACGAAGGGAAGGTTGCCGGGATCGGTACCCACGAACAACTGCTCAAAAACTGCGCAATTTACCGCGAGATCGCGGAAAGCCAGCTTTCAAAGGAGGAATTGGCGTAATGGCAAGACCAGCGATGCACGGCCGCGGTCCGGGCGCTATGGCGCATGGCGAAAAGGCAAAGGATTTCCGGGGCAGCATGAAGCGGCTGCTCGCCTATCTCAAAAAGTTTCTGCCCAGTATCATCCTGGTGCTGGCATGTGCGGCGGCGAGTACCGTCTTCTCCATCTTTGGTCCGAAAATCCTGGGCGAGGCGACAACCAGGCTCTTTGAGGGCCTGATCGCCATGCTGACCGGCACCGGCGGAATCGACTTCGATGCCATCGGACGAATCCTGCTTTTTCTGGCTGCCCTTTATGTGGCCAGCGCCCTGCTGAGCTACGTTCAGGGGTGGGTGATGAGCGGTGTCGCCACCAGATTGAGCTACTCCATGCGCAAGGATATCAGCGAAAAAATCGACCGGCTGCCACTGTCCTATTTCGACCGCGTTCCGCATGGCGAGGTGCTGAGCCGCATCACCAACGACGTGGACACCGTCACCCAGACGCTCAACCAGTCCCTCTCCCAGATGGTCAGCCAGATCACCATGATCGTCGGCGTCCTCTGCATGATGCTCTCCATCAGCCCGGCGATGACGCTGGTGGCAATCTGCATCCTGCCCGTCAGCGTGCTGGTGGTCGTCAATGTCGTCAAGCACAGCCAGCGCTTTTTCCGCAGCCAGCAGGAGTATCTCGGCCATGTCAACGGCCATGTGGAGGAGATGTACGGCGGCCACACCGTCGTCACCGCCTTCAACCGGCAGGAGGAGACCATCCGGACCTTTGACGAGATGAATCAGAAGCTCTATCAGAGCGGCTGGAAGAGCCAGTTCCTTGGCGGCATGATGATGCCGCTGATGAACTTCGTCAGCAACTTGGGCTATGTCGGCATCGTTGTGCTGGGCGGTTTTTTGAGCCTCAGCGGGAAAATCACTGTCGGCGACATCCAGGCGTTCACCCAGTATGTCCGGCAGTTCACCCAGCCGGTCACCCAGATCGCCAACATCTCCAACGTCCTTCAGCAGACGGCGGCTGCCGCGGAGCGGGTTTTCGCCTTCCTGGAGGAGGATGAGGAGACGCCGGACCCGGCGCAACCACTGCCTGCAAGCCTGATTCAGGGAGAAGTTACCTTTGCGCATGTCCACTTCGGCTATGTCCCGGAGAAGACGATCATCCACGACTTTTCGGCGATGGTCAGCCCGGGAACCAAGGTTGCGATTGTCGGTCCGACCGGCGCGGGCAAGACGACGATGGTTAAGCTGCTGATGCGCTTTTACGACGTCAGCGAGGGCGCCATTCTGCTCGACGGATATGACGTCCGCCAGTTCAGCCGGGCGGCGATGCGGGACGCCTTCGGCATGGTTTTGCAGGACACCTGGCTTTACAACGCCACCATCCGGGAAAACATCCGCTTCGGCCGGCTGGATGCCACCGATGAGGAGGTCCTCGCGGCGGCGAAGGCGGCGCAGGTCGACCATTTTGTCCACACCCTGCCGCAGGGCTATGACACCGTTCTCAATGAGGACGGCAGCAACGTCAGTCAGGGGCAGAAGCAGCTGCTGACCATCGCGCGGACCATCCTTTCCGACCCGAAAATCCTCATTCTGGACGAAGCAACCTCCAGCGTTGACACCCGCACCGAGATGGCGATTCAGCGGGCAATGGATGAATTGACCAGAGGGCGCACCAGTTTCATCATTGCCCACCGCCTCTCCACCATCCGCAACGCCGACCTGATTCTGGTGATGAAGGACGGCGACATTGTCGAAACCGGCACCCACGACGGACTGCTCCGGCAAGGCGGCTTCTACGCGAATCTCTATATGAGCCAGTTTGCCGACACCCGGGAATAATTTTTCAACAAAACTGCCGCCGCTTCCTTTGGAGGCGGCGGCATCTATTTATGTTCTGTCCGGCCGGGCGCCGGGGTGCGCCCCAAAAAACAGCGGGAGGGCAGACAGCGTCACGACACGTCTTTCTTTCTGTCCCGGACCGGCTCGACATACTCTTTCGACCCGCATCTGGGGCAGCGGAGAATCTTGCCGTTGACCGCATTGACCGAAAAAATCATGCGTGCGAGCGGCGGCTTCCAGCAATGCCCGCATTTTGGGCAGACGAAGTGGTCCCGCCGGTAAAACAGCGCGTACTGCACCGCCGCCCACAGAATGGCTGCGGCGACAACTGTGAGCGCGACGATCAACATAGGCTCCATACAGGCTCCCTCCTTTTGGCATCATTATAGCACAAAAGGCTGCCCGGCGCAATCCCTGCCTATTCCAGAACACTTCCGTCCGTTTTGACGGTATACACCTGCCAGGGGATGAATTTTCCGCTCTTCTGGAGGGCGGTTTTGGCGGCGCGCTCCAGTCCGCCGCAGCAGGGAACCTCCATCCGGACGATAGTCAGGCTGCGGATATCGTTGGAACGCAGAATGGCGGTGAGCTTTTCGGTGTAATCCCCCTCGTCCAGCTTGGGGCAGCCGATGAGGGTGATGCGGTTTCTGATGAAGCGGTTGTGGAAATCGCCGCAGGCATAGGCGGTGCAGTCGGCGGCGACCAGCAGATGCGCGCCCTGAAAGCAGGGAGCGTTGACCGGAATCAGCTTGATCTGAACCGGCCACTGGGACAGGCGGCTCTCCGTCCGGCAGCAGCCGGTGTCTGCGGCGTCCGCTGCCTCCTGCCGGCGAATGACCTTCGACTGGGTGCCGGGGCAGCCGCAGGGAAGGGGAGGCGCCGCTTTTGCCGCGGCCTTCGCCGCGAGAACCGCTGTCTCGTCGTAGGCGGGCGCCTCCCGCTCCTCGAAGGAGATCGCCCCCGCCGGGCATGCGGGGCGGCAGTCGCCCAGACCGTCGCAGAAGTCTTCCCGCAGCAGCTTCGCCTTGCCGTTTATCATGCCGATGGCGCCCTCGTGGCAGGCTTCGGCACAGAGACCGCAGCCGTTGCATTTCTCCCCGTCAATTTTGATGATTTTTCGAATCATGGAAAAAATCCTCCTCATTTTCAGCGAATGGATTGACCTTACGTGTCCATTATAGTATGATGAAAGAGAAAAATCAGTTGGAATTCCAACGGAAAGGGGAAATTATGGAGCAATATCTGGAAATACTGGCGCATACACCGCTGTTTGCCGGTGTCCCGGCAAGGGATCTGCCTGCTCTCCTGACGACGGTCGGGGCGAGCTGCCGCTGCTTCGGCAGTGGACAGCTTCTGCTGCAATCCGGGGAGCGGACCGCGCATTTCGGCATTCTGCTCGCGGGCGCCGCGCGGATCTGGAAGGAGGATTACCAGGGCGGACGCACCCTGCTCGCGCAACTTGTCCCCGGGGAACAGTTCGCCGAGGTTTTCGCCTGCATGGGGGAACCGCTGACCGTGACGGTGGAAGCGGCGCAGGAGGGCGCGGCACTGTGGATTCCA
>CALXIG010000205.1 GCA_944388305.1 uncultured Clostridia bacterium | reverse complement strand
GTTCCTTTCTGGGTCAAAAATGATGCCGGGAGAACCATTCGTCCCAGCTCTTTCCGGCAAAAACCGGGATTTCCTTCCGCCAGATGCGGCCGGAGTAGCCTTCATGCGGGAAGCGGAGGAAGGGGATACCCCCGGGCAGCACGAACTGGTAGATCGGGTCGGCAATGACGAGGTTCGCCCCCCGCATCGCGGCGGCAATCTCGCGCTCGCCGGTCATCCGCAGGTCGCCGGGGACGAGGGTTTCGCCGTCCAATTCGAGCGGGCAGAGGACGCGGGCCGGCTTTCCGGTTGTGAGCTCATACGCCCGCCGCATTGAAGCGGCCCAGACCGCCTCTCCGATGATGAGGGCGCCGCCCTCCCCGGGGACCTCCGCGCCTTTTGCCGGGAACTGGCACTCCCCGGTCCGGGCGGCTTCCCGGACGGCGGATAAGTACCGCGCGGTCAAGGCTTCCCCCATCGGGATACCGGCGACATACGGTGTGCCGTACTTTTCGCGGAAAAACTGCGCGAGTTTCAGGCCCGCCGAGGAGAGGACGAGGTTGACCGAAGCGCGCCCGGCCTCCATCAACTCCTCCCAGCTGCTGCCCATCGCCCAGCAGGAGCGGACGGGGATGCCGTTTTCCTCTAAAAGCGCCCGCAGCGCTTCGACATTCCCCACAACCGAGAAATCGAGCGGCGTCACCCCGAGCAGGTTGACCGACAGCCCCTCCGCGCGGGGAAGTTCCGGGCAGAAGCGCCGCGCGACCGCTTCGAGCGCCATCGAAGCGCCGGTCACGTAGGAGTGCATCCCGGTTGTCTGAAAGCCGAAGCAGGGGACGCCGGTCCGGCGCTCGGCAGCCCGGGCGATGCCGGGGAGATCAGTCCCCATCATGGCGGGGATGGGGGTCCCGGCGACGGCGGCGAACCGCGGTTTGAGCTGCCGGATTCCTTCAACGAGGTCCTGAAGCAGCTTTTCTTCGTCTCCGAGCATGGCTTCTGTCTCCGTCAGGCCGGAGATGTAAATGCGGCTGGGCGTGGTGTACCAGCGCGGTTCGTCGTGGGTGTTGTAGGTCGAATTGCAGCCCGAAGCGTCGTGCATCACAATCAGACCGTCCATTTCGTAGAGGGCGGAGCAGACTCCCGAAACGTCGGCGGTGTAGGTGGATAGAATCCGATTCGCCTGTTTCAACAGCAGCACCCCCATCCTTTGACCTGAATGATGGAGGGGACGTCTTTGCGGGTCTTTGCGTCCGCTTCCATCTGTTTGGCAAGCTGTTTGATTCCCTCGAAGCCATACATGCCGCCGCCTTCGAGAAGGTTGACAAAGTTTTCGGTCCCGGTGAAGAAGGCCGCCTTCTGCCCGATGGCGAGCAGCCCGCCGGAGCGCGCCGCCCCGTCGCGGGGGAGCAGCCCCATCTTCATCTGGACGGTCGGGCAGAGGGTGAGCTCCGGCGCGTGTTCCCGCAGCCAGCCGAAGGCCGGTTTCTCCGCCGCCGAAAAGCTGTCCGCGTAGACCGAGACAACCCGGAATCCGTGCTCCAGCAGCAGCTTCGCGAGCCCCAGCGGCCGGGAAGTCGCGGTGTAGTCGATGGAGACAGCCATCCCTCCCAGTTCCCGCGCCGCATGGGCGAGGGCCTCCTCCGCTTCCTTCCGCAGGGCGGCTGTGTCCGGCATCGGGAGGGAGAGCCGGGCGCAGAGGGCGCGGAGGTTCTCCTCAATTTCGCCGAAATCGTAGCTGAGCGGCAGGTGGAGGTGCGGAATACCGAGCCGCTTTTCCAGCGCCTCCCCGCCGGGGACAGCGGCGGGGTTGGTCGTGATGGAAAGAGCCGCGGCGGCGTGGCGCTGGTACTCTGTGTAGCTTTTGCAGGCGGCGATTTCCAGCACCTCATACCCCCCCGCGCGGAGGAGCTTCATCATTTCGCCTTCCGGGGAGAGCCGTTCGTTGTTGCCGAGGATGGCGGCGAGCTTTTCCTCCTGCGGGGCGGGCTTTAAGAGGCTGTAGAGCTGCCGGCGCATCGTCGCGTCGGGCGGGAGCTTGCTTTTGCGCATGATGGGGTTCATGTAGCAGTCGGTGAAGTCGACCGCCGGGTACTTCTCCCGCAGCTTTTTAAAGACGTAGTCGAGGTCGCAGCCGGTGAAGTGGTGGATGCAGCTGGTGTAGAGCAAGAGGGCGCGTGGGAGCTGTTCCATCCCGGAGAAAATCTCATCGACCCCGTCCAGAATGAGCTGCTCCATATCCCCGTCGAGGAGGTTGTTTTCCTGCACCGCAATGGTGGAGAAGCGGTCAAACGCCCCCATCTCGGCGGCGGTCAGGACGACGCCGCGCAGGCAGCCCTCGGCGCAGACGAAGATCTGGTGGCTCTCCGGGATGAGCATCCCGACATGGACAATGTTCCAGCTTCCGCGCGCCGGAGCGGCATATTCCAGCCCCGAGGGGAAGGGGGTGGGGAAGGAGGCCTCCGAAACGGGGACGGCGGTCCCTTCCCGGGTGATTTCATGCAGGTCGATCATGCGTCCTCCTTCCCGCAGGCCTTGAGCACCTGCCCGGCGAGTTTTTCGTATTCCCGCGCCATCTCGCTCTCCGGGAAAGCGGAGAGAACTGTTTTATGCAGTTCGTCGGCCTTTTGTACCTCCTCGCTGAAGGGGAGGTCGCCGACGATTCCGGTGTGGATATCTTCCGCAAGCTCGCGGACCTTTTCCTCCTCGCGGGGGACGCCGCGGCGGTTCAGGATGATGCCGCCCAGCGAGGCGTAGCCCCGGTCGGCGAAGTGCTCAACGGCGAGGGCGATGTTGGCGGCCGCGTGAATGGCCATGTTTTCGCCCGAGGTGAGGAGGAAGACCTTCTCGGCGTATCCTTCCCGGATGGGCATGGCGAATCCGCCGCAGACGACGTCGCCCAGCACGTCGTAGAGAACGACGTCCGGCTTGTAGACGGAAAAGGCATTCTTTTCCTCCAGCAGTTCCAGCGCCGCGATGATGCCCCGTCCGGCGCAGCCGGTGCCCGGGGTGGGGCCGCCCGCCTCGACGCAGAGGACGCCGCCGTCTCCGACGGTGACCAGCTCCTCGAGGGAGGCGCTTTTTCCCTTTTGGCGGAGAATGTCCAGAACGGTGGGGAGCATTTTCCCGCCGTGAAGGTTTACCGTCGAGTCCGCCTTCGGGTCGCAGCCGATCTGCATAACGGTCAGGCCCCGTTTGGCGAAGGCCATCGAAAGGTTGGCGGCAGTGGTCGATTTGCCGATGCCGCCCTTGCCGTAAATTGCCATTTTAATCATGATGATCCTCCCATCTGTAGTCGCCGCGGCCCGTGTCCGGCTCATAGCCGATGGCCCGGATGGATTCCCGCAGCTGCAAAAGGCTGTCGGCGGCCGCGCCGGCCGTGCCGAGCTTGTTGTCGTAAAGCAGGTATCTCGCCCGCGCCTCCTCCGGAGAGATGTTGGGCATGACCACGTTCGCTCCCGCAAGGATGCCGCGCTCCCGCCCGCCGGGCAGCAGCGTCCCGAGGGCAGTGGTGGCCGGCAGCAGCACTTTGGGGTGCATCAGCCGGACGATGCTCAGGAGAAAGAGGGTCTCCTCCGCCATGCCGGGCGGCTCGTCCCGGAAGGGGGTGTCCCTGTGGGGGAGGAAGGGCCCCATCCCGATCATCTGCGGCTTCAGCTCCTGCATGAACAGAAGGTCCTCCGCGAGATTTTCCGGCGTCTGGAAAGGCGCGCCTATCATCATCCCGCAGCCGGTCTGGAAGCCCAGGGCGATGAGATCATGGAGGCTGCGGATGCGGTTTTCAAAGGACATTTCCGGCGGGTGGAGCTTCCCGTAATGGGCGGGGGAGGCGGTTTCGTGTCGGAGCAGGTATCGGTCAGCCCCCGCTTCGCGGAAGCGGGCGTAACTCTCATAAGGCCTCTCACCGATGGAGAGGGTGATGGCGCAGTCTGGAAATTCCGCCTTGACGGCGCGGATCATGGAGACGACCCGTTCGTCGGTGAAATACGGATCCTCCCCGCCCTGGAGGACGAAGGTCCGCAGGCCGTGCGCATATCCCCACCTGCAGCAGAGGAGAATCTCTTCCTCCGAAAGGCGGTACCGCCCGGCAGAGCGGTTGCTCCGCCGCAGGCCGCAGTAGTAACAGTCGTTTTTGCAGAAGCTGGTAAACTCAATAAGGCCGCGCAGATAAATTTTTCTCCCGAATTCGCGCAGCGCGGTTTCCCGGGCGAGGGATGCGGCGAATTCACAGTCTCCGGGGCTCCGCGCCGCGATGAGGCGGATGAAGTCCTCCTTCGGGAGGCGCTCCCCGCGGGCGAGGGCCGCAATCAGAGCTTGGTTGCCGGTCAAAGTGAAACATCCTTTCTGAAAAACCAGACCGCCCTCCCGCCTTCCGGAAAACCGGAGAGGCGAAAGGGCGGAAAAACTCTCGATAAAAAGGCGCAGAGCTATCTTCCCGACCGCCTTGTGACTCCGGTGCTTTCCATTGTCGGTTCAGTGCGATTGGTTTTGAAAAATGTGGGCGCGGTTTGCGGTCAGAAAGCTCTTTCCGCGCACCGTCTGCCGGATATCTTCAGTATAGCACGGTTTGTAAAAGAATACAAGGGGAGGAGAAGAAATCGCGTGCGTTTTCGCACACGGGAATGGCGGCGCGCGATCCCGGAAGATTTGACATTGCCGGTTTGCCGTCGTATAATAAAATCAGGTAAAAAAACTGTAAAGTGAAGGCAGAAAGGTGATTTCCGGTGCAAAACGATTTTTCAAAGGGCAGTGTCGGCCGCAACATTCTCATGCAGGCGATTCCGCTGACGATCGCCCAGCTCATCCAGCTTCTGTACAATGTGGTGGACCGCATTTATATCGGGCACCTTCCGAGCGCGGACGGCCTTGCGCTGACCGGCATCGGCCTGGCGTTTCCACTGATCTCCCTCGTGTCTGCTTTCACCAATCTGTTTGGTATGGGCGGTTCGCCGCTGTGTTCGATTTCCCGCGGCGGAGGACGCAATGAGGAAGCGGAACGGATCCTCGGGACAACAGCCTGGCTCCTCTTTGTTTCCTCCTTTGTCATTATGGCGGGCAGCTATTGCTTTAAAAAACCGATTCTCTATCTGTTTGGAGCGAGCGGCAACACCTACGGTTATGCCGACGAATATCTGAGCGTCTACCTGCTGGGCACCATTTTTGCGATGGTTGGGCAGGGACTCAATTACTTCATCAACGCGCAGGGGTTCGCGAAAACCGGCATGTGCACCACCCTGCTGGGAGCAGTGCTGAATATTGTGCTGGACCCGGTTTTCATCTTTGTCTTTGACATGGGAATCCGGGGTGCGGCCATCGCGACGGTGATCTCCCAGGCGGTCTCGGCCGTTTGGGTCATCCGGTTCCTGACCGGGAACAAAGCGATCCTGCGGCTGAAGCGGGAATATTTCCGGTTTGACCCCGCCCTGTTTGGACGGATCACCTCGCTCGGCCTGTCGAGCTTCATCATGTCGGCAACCAACTGCGTCGTGCAGGTGACCTGCAACAACACACTGCGCGCCTACGGCACTGACCTCTATATTGGGGTGATGACGGTGCTCAACTCCGTGCGGGATATCGTCACCCTTCCGGTGTCCGGCATTACCAGCGGCTCCCAGCCGGTGCTCGGCTTTAATTACGGCGCGGGAGAGTACCGGCGGGTGCGCAAAGGCATCCTCTTTACGCTGCTGCTCGGTTCGGCCTATTCTCTGATTGCCTGGATGGCGGTGCTGTTTTTCCCGGGCTTTTTCATGCGGCTGTTCAGCTCCGACGCGGAGATCATCCGCGCGGGCAGCGAGGCGCTGCGCATTTACTTCTTTGGGTTCATCATGATGGTATTTCAGTCGTCGGGACAGTCGACCTTTGTAGGACTGGGAAAATCCAGGCAGGCGATTTTCTTCTCCATTCTCCGCAAGATCATCATCGTCGTTCCGCTCACTCTGCTGCTCCCGCGGCTGGGCTTCGGAGTGGACGGCGTCTTTATTGCCGAGCCGGTTTCCAACGCGCTCGGCGGCGGATTGTGCTTCCTCACCATGATGCTGACCGTCTGGCGGCAGCTCGGCAGGGCGGAGCAGGAGAAGCAGGCCCGCTGACCGGCCTTACTCCGCGCTGTCCGGCAGCGATATGGCGTCCGATTCGGTGATTGACCGGATCACCCGGCAGGGGACGCCGGCCGCCAGAGAGTGCGGCGGAATGTCGCGGGTGACGACGCTGCCCGCCCCGATGACGCAGCCTTCTCCGATGGTCACGCCGCCCGTCACGGTGACGTTGGCGGCGATCCAGCAGTTTGCGCCGATGACGACCGGCTTTGCGTACTCATATTGAACGCAGGAGCCGTCCGGCCTGCGGCGGGCGTTTCGCTCCTGCCAGCGCAGCGGATGGAGCGGGGTGAGGATGGAGCAGTTCGGCCCCATCAGGACGTTGTCGCCGATGGTGACGGGACAGCAGTCCAGAATGGTCAGGTTGTAGTTGGCGTAGAAGTTGTGCCCCAGTGTCGTAAAACACCCGTAATCGAAAAACACCGGTCCCTGCAGGTGCGCGCTTCCCCTGCGGTTTGGGAGCAGCCTGCTGAGGATTTCCTCCCGCTTTTCCGTTTCCTTCTCAAAAGAAAGGCTGTAGAGCTGGCTGAGGCGGTGCGCCTCGGCGCGGAGCGCGGACAGCTCCGGGTCGCCGGGGTCGTAGAGGACGCCGGCCAGCATTTTTTCTTTTTCAGTCATCAAGATCCCTCCTGGAATAGTTTCTTCCCAGTATAACACGTTTTGTGCCGGGAGAACAGGGGCCGGATGAAATTTTACAAACTGCCCCCGCGGGAAGCGCTCAGGCGTCCCTGCGGGGGCTTTGCGGTCAGCGGGAGACTTCCTCCATCGCGATTTGCGCCCAGCGGGTGAGGCGCTCGGGCTGGTGGCGGACGGTGGAGATGTCTTTGAGGATGAGCTCGAGGTTCACATTGCGGGCTTTTGCCGCTGCAATGGTGCGCCGCAGATCGCGGCGAATCTCCTCCTCATCCAGAGAATCGCCCGCGACAAAGGCGGGGGAGGGCTTGTTGGACATAATCAGCGTCTGCCCGATTTTCTCGGCAAAGGCTTCCCGGTTGCTCCAGGGGCTACACGAGACCTTGCGGACGTGGGGAATCTGTTTGACGTACTCGAGCCGGTCGTCGAGCCGGTCGCAGCAGCCGTAATAGATCATCCCGAATGGCTCGGCCATCCGCTGGATGTAAGGCAGCTCGAATTCCGCGAAAAAGGCGGGAGAAACCGACGAAAAGAGCTGTGCCAGACCGAAAGCCCAGCAGTTTTCCGAATGGCCGCCCTTTCCCGCGCCGAAGTCGGGGAGCAGCTCGTCAGTGTAAATGTAGGAGCAGTGACAGACGCTGGTTTTGTCCTCGTGGACGCCCAGCTCGTTCGCCTCGCGGATGCCGTTCAAAACGGAGCGGGTGAAGCGCTCCATGATCCGGTGGATAAATTCCGGCCGGTCCATCATCTCGAGATAGACGTTTTCCACCCCCATCAGCATACTGATATAATCCCAGACGCCCAGGTGGAACTGGAAGCCGCCGTTTAAGCGGACCGGCGCGATGCCGTCGAAAACCGCGGCGGCCGCCGCGAGGCGGGCTTCGCTCTCCCCTGCATCGTGGGTGATGTGGATATCGGCAATTTTTTCGAGGTCCCCGTCCGTCTCCAACTGATTGAAGAACCGGTGGGAGAGCACCTCGTTATCCGCCTCAGTGGCGCGGGTCTGTTCCCTGACGCTCAGGCCGTAACCGCTGCTCGAAACGGCTTTGGGGATGGTGAGAAAGGGCTCGACGACCATGTCTGCGGGGAAATGCTCCCACTTGTAGATGGTGGAGCGAAGCTGCCACTCGACGCCTTTCCAGAACGGATCGGAAATCCGGCAGGTGAGGAAGCCATCGGTGTTGAGCTCATTCCATGGGAGCTGGTCGATGGCCACCATCGGGCGCTCCATCCGGCTGCGGTTGAGCGCCTTCCAGAGGTCCCGCGTCCGGGCCTGGATGGGGAGGGTGGCGATTTCCATATAGCGGGAAGCGAGCTCCCGCAGCATCTGTTTTTCCTGATTGTTTAACCGCATGTCTCAGCGCCGCCTTTCCTGTTGTGTCGGTAGCTTTATTATAGCGGATTCTGCGCAGAAGGTACACCGCTTTTTCTGCCGACCTGTTCGCAAAAATTGACATTTTTACAGGAGGATGCTATACTGAAAAAGAGGTGGTCAGATGCTGATTGAATGTGGCTGCACGCTGGTTTCAGAGAGCTGGCAGGTGAGTGAGCGGACGGCCTGCGGCTTTGTGCGCGTCTATGATGTTTACGAGGGAGAAGTGACCTGCCGGGAGGCGGACCGGGAATTCGGACTGCGCCCGGGCACCATCTGCCTGTTCCCTTCCGCGGCCCCGTATTTTCTGCGTCAGAATCCGCAAAAACGGCTCTTCTGCACCTTCCTCCACCTGGATATCGCACCTTTTCTGCTGCGGCGGACGGCTGTGCTGGAGGCGCCGGCCGGATCGGTCGCGCGCGGGATTTTTGACGCGCTGCGGGCGGGCATCCAGGGCGGCGGGGAGCGGGTGGCGCCGCTTCTTTCGGATGCGTTTGAACAGTACTGCGCCGGACAGGGCCTTTTCTCCATGCCGGAAGGGGAGATCGCGCGGGCGCTGCGGGCAATGGCAGCCGATTTCCAGAGAAACTGGTCGCTCACCGAGCTGAGCGCCCTGGCCGGGTACTCGGAGGCGTATTTTATCCGGCGCTTCCGGGCGGAAACAGGTGTTTCGCCGCACCAGTACCTGATCGGACGGCGCATGAAGGAGGCACTGCGCCTGTTATGGAGCGGCGCGACGGTTTCCGAGGCGGCGAGGCGCTGCGGCTATCCGGATCTGAAGGCTTTCAGCCGTTCCTTCCGGCGCTGGTACGGCCTCTCCCCCAGTCAGTACCGGGAGAGCGGCAGGCTCTACCCGTGACCAGTTGGACAGCATCGCCGCGGATTCGCGCTGTCATGAAAAAAATTTACAGATTCCGGGATATTTATTCAGCGATTTTGCGCTTTTTTTTGTTATAATAATGGTAATCATGAAATTAAATAACCGGGACAGCCAGGATGGAAAGAGCGCCGCAGCCGGGAGGAGAACAGATATGAGCAGTTTTGTCACCTTTGAGAACGTCTATAAGCGATACCACATGGGAGAAGTCACCATCACCGCTTCGGACGGCATTTCCTTTGAAATTGAGCAGGGAGAATTCGCAGTCGTCGTCGGTTCGAGCGGCGCAGGCAAGACCACCGTGCTCAACATGCTCGGCGGGATGGACCGCTGCGACGAGGGAAAAATCCTCGTGGACGGACAGGATATCGCGCAGTACAACGACAGGCAGCTGACCGATTACCGCCGGTTTGACATCGGCTTTGTTTTTCAGTTTTACAACCTCGTTCCCAACCTGACTGCCCGGGAAAATGTCGAGCTGGCCACTCAGATCTGCCGCAATCCCATGAATGCCGATCAGGTGCTGATGGATGTCGGACTCGGCGACCGGATCCACAATTTCCCCGCCCAGCTTTCGGGCGGCGAACAGCAGCGGGTCTCGATCGCCCGCGCGCTCGCCAAGCGCCCCAAACTGCTGCTCTGCGACGAGCCGACCGGCGCCCTCGACGACAACACCGGCAAGACCATCCTGAAACTTTTGCAGGACACCTGCCGCCGCAACAATATGACGGTGATTCTCATCACCCACAACTCCGCCATTACCCCGATGGCCGACCGGATCATCCGCATGAAAAACAGCAAGGTGAGCAATATCATCCTGAACGACCGCCCGACGCCGGTCGAGGACATCGAATGGTAAGGGAAAGGGGCTGTCATCATGAAAAAACGCGGCAACCCGCTGTTTAAGGAGACTCTGCGCTGTATTTGGCAGACGCGCTCCCGCTTTCTCTCCCTTCTGGTGATCGTGGCGCTCGGCTGCGGCTTTTTCGCAGGACTCAAGGCGTCCAGTCCGGACATGAAGCTGACGGCGGACAACTATTTTACGGAATCTCATCTGATGGACCTTCATTTGATGTCCACCTTCGGCCTCAATGAGGGCGACCTGGAGGCGGTGCAGGAGGTGGAGGGAATCCGCGGCTTCGAAACCGGCTACAGCGCCGATCTGCTGCTGCGCACCGACGAAACTTCCCAGACGGTGGTCAAGGTCTACTCCCTGCCGGAAACCCGGGACGAATCGGATGAAAATTACCTGAACCGCCCCGTTTTGCTGGAAGGACGCTTTCCGGAGGCGGCGGATGAGTGCGTCATCGACAAAAACTTCAACACCGCCTTCACTTCCACCACTGTGAACATCGGGGATACGATTACGCTGCTGCCCGGCGGTGCGGAGGATGATCTCTCCGACACCCTGGCACGCGGCGAGTTTACCGTCGTCGGCGTCGTCCAATCTCCTCTTTACATCGGATTTGAGCGCGGCCACAGCACCATCGGCGACGGCGAGGTCGACGCTTACCTGATGATTCCGCCGGAAAATTTTACCCTCGAGGTTTACACCGACGCCTATCTCACCCTGGAAGCGGCGGAGGGACTTTCCGCCTTTTCGGAGGAGTATGACGCGGTGGTTTCAGAGGCGGTGGACCGCTTTGAGGAAGTGGCGGAGCGCCGCGGCACAGAGCGCTACAACGAGATCTGCGAGGAGGCGCAGGCGGAGATCGACGACGCCAAACAGGAGCTTGCCGATGCGGAAAAGGAGCGGGATGAGGCGCTCGCCGAGGCCGAGCAGGAACTTGCCGACGCGGAGGCTGAGCTGGCGCAGGGCCGCCGCGACTACGAGGATGGCCTCGCCACCTACAATCAGGAAATCCGCGACGCGGAGGAGCAGCTCGCCGATGGGGAAGAGCAGCTCGCCGAGGCGGAGAACGCCTACGAGGAGGCGCTCGCCGAATACGAGCAGGGCCGCCGCGACTATGAGGAGGCCCTGCCGGACGCCGAAGCGCAGCTGGAAGACTACCGGGAACAGCTCGCCCAGCTTCAGGAGCAGGCCGGCCCCGCCATTGCGCAGATTGACAGCGCGCGGGAGCTGCTCGCGTCGGTCGGTGCGCTGGTGGAGGATTTTTCCGACCGCTCGGTTCCCTCTCTGATTGCCGCGGAGCCGGAGGAGCAGCAGGTGATTGCGGGCGCCGATACCCTCCTCGCCCTCCTGCCGGAGGATTCCGTTCCGCAGGACACCAGCCTCACCGGGCTGCTGACCGAATATATTTCGGCGCGGCAGAGCCGCAAGGACTACCTCGCCCGCCAGATCGGCAGCCTCACCGGGATGATCGAAGCTGCGCTGGACACGCAGGACGAGGCCCTCGCCGAAGCGCGGAGCGCAATTGAACAGCTCACAGCCGGCATCGCCGGGGGAGAGCAGCAGCTTGCCGACACCCTCGCACAGCTGGATGCGGCGGAGAAACAGCTTGCTGACACCCGCGTTCTTCTTGATGAACAGGATGAGGCTCTCTCGAAAGGCTGGCAGGACCTGGCGCGGGAGCGCAGCAACGGCCGCGAGGAGCTGGAAAGTGCCCGGATTGAGCTGGAAGACGGCGAGGCGGAGCTCGCCGACGCCCGCGCCGAGTACGAAACTGAAAAGGAGGATTCCGCCAGGGAGATCGAAGATGCCCGCGCGGAGATCCTGGAGGCGGAGCAGGATCTCGCCGACCTCGCGGAGCCGACCTGGTACGTCTGGGATCGGGACAACAACCCCGATTACTCCAACTATGGGGAGGACACCGAAAAAGTCGACGCAGTTTCGGCGGTTTTCCCGGTGTTCTTCATTCTGGTGGCGGCGCTGGTCTGCCTGACGACCATGACCCGCATGGTGGAGGAGCAGCGCACCCAGATCGGCACGCTGAAGGCCCTCGGCTACGGCCGCGGCGCGATTATGGCCAAATACATCGGCTATGCGGCGGCGGCCAGCGTGCTGGGCGCGGTTATCGGCCTGGCCATCGGATTCAAGCTC
>CALXIG010000204.1 GCA_944388305.1 uncultured Clostridia bacterium | reverse complement strand
GGCCGACATGAAAGAACTGCCGGATCCCATGCTGAATCCCCAGACATTAAAGCCCCTCGCAGAGGAGGACCTCTACCCGATCTTCTGCAAGGAACTGGCCCATCAGGAGATGGATAACACGACCCGTTATATCGACATTCCGGAAGAGATCCAGGACTTTTACAAGATGTACCGCCCCTCTCCCCTGATCCGCGCCTATGAGCTGGAAAAGGCGCTGGGGACCCCCGCTCGAATTTACTATAAATTTGAGGGCAACAATACCTCCGGCAGTCACAAGCTCAATTCCGCTGTCGCGCAGGTCTATTACGCCAAAAAGCAGGGCCTGACCAGTCTGACGACCGAAACCGGTGCCGGCCAGTGGGGCACTGCGCTCTCCGAGGCCTGTGCCTTCTTTGGACTCGATTTGACCGTCTACATGGTCAAGGGCTCTTACAATCAGAAGCCGTTCCGCAAATCTATCATGCAGACCTTTGACAGCAACGTCATTCCCAGCCCCAGCGACACCACTGAAGCCGGCCGCCGCATCCTCGCCGAGAATCCCGGCACGAGCGGAAGCCTCGGCTGCGCCATTTCGGAGGCGGTGGAAAAGGCGATGAACACGCTGAATTGCCGGTATGTCCTCGGCTCTGTTCTCAATCAGGTGCTGCTCCATCAGTCCATCATCGGGGAAGAAACGGCCAAAGCGATGGAGCTGATCGACGAATATCCGGATATTGTAATCGGCTGCGCGGGAGGCGGTTCCAACCTGGGCGGTCTGATCGGACCTTTCATGAGAGATAAGCTGCTTGGCAAGGCAAATCCCCGTATCATTGCGGTGGAACCGGCCTCCTGCCCCTCTCTCACCCGCGGCCGGTACGCCTATGACTTCTGTGACACCGGAAAAATCACCCCGATGGCGCGAATGTACACGCTGGGCAGCGGCTTTATGCCTTCTCCCAACCACGCCGGGGGCCTGCGCTACCATGGGATGTCCCCCATCCTTTCCAAATTGTACCACGACGGCTATATGGAGGCTGTTTCGGTGGAGCAGACCAGGGTGTTTGAGGCGGCGGTCTATTTCGCCAAAAAGGAAACCATCCTTCCCGCTCCGGAATCCGCTCACGCCATCCGCGCAGCTATGGATGAGGCGCTGAAATGCAAAGAAACCGGCGAAGCCAAAACCATTCTCTTCGGCCTGACCGGAACCGGTTACTTTGATATGACTGCCTACAGCGCTTATCACGAGGGAACCATGACCGACTATATTCCGACTGACGCCGACCTACAGCGCGGCTTTGATGCCCTGCCTGTGATTCCCGGCATTCAGGAGTGACACTTACGCCTGATTCAACCAGATTTCGCCCGCGATGTAGACGAGAGCTTCATCCCGCCGCAAGGCCGGAGATTCTGCTCCTCCGAAGGCTGCGTGCAGGCGGAGGCAGAGCTTGCCGTCCCGGCGCTCAATGGTCCCGGTGATCTCGCCGGGTTCCATGTCGTCCTCCTCGACCACATTTTCGATGCAGCGCAGGATCTCGTCGCTGATCTCAAAGGAAAGGTCCATCTTTTCCCCGTTCAGTTCGTATTTCATCTTTTCTCCTCCATTTTTGATTCAAAAGCACCTGCCCCGGCGAATGGCCGCTGGGGCAGGTTGTTATTTTGCAGAATATGCGTCTTTTCCGGCCGGTTGCCTCTCCTCTCGTTCCTGAAAGTGTTTACATCCAGGCTGTCCGGGGTCGATTCGGGTCTTCTCTCCGATCCGGTAATTCCGGCTGAAAAACGGGCCTTTCAGCCGGCAGAACCAGCAGCTTTCCCGGCGGTAAACGGTTTCCCGGCGGTCCTCCCAGCAGTGTGCGCATTCCCGGCAGGCCGGCATTTCAGGACACCAGCAGCGTCCGCTGCGTCAGAAAATATCCCAGCACCAGGAGACCCAGCACAATCCGGTACCATCCAAAAATTTTGAAATCATGCTTTTTAATGTAGCCCATCAGAAAGCGGATCGCCAGCATCGAGACAACAAAGGCGACGACCATGCCGACGAGCAGAATGACAATTTCCATCGGCTGGAAGTCAAAGCCGAATTTCAGCAGTTTAAGCGCGCTGCCGCCGAACATGGCGGGAATGGCGAGAAAGAAAGTGAATTCCGCAGCCGCTGTCCGGGAGATTCCGATGAGCAGCGCACCGACGATGGTCGCACCGGAACGGGAGGTTCCGGGAAATACCGCCGCAATCATCTGGAAAAAACCGATGAGAAGCGCAGAGGTGTAGGTGATTTCCGCGATGCTGTTTATCCGCGCGCGCTTTCCCCTGTTGCGGTTTTCCACTACAATGAACAGGACGCCGAACAGTATCAGCATGATCGCGACGGTAAGATAGTTGTAGAACAGGGCGTTGAGCACATCGTCCCAGAGAATTCCCACCACACCGGCCGGGATGGAGGCAACGAGAATTTTGAACCACATGGAAAATTTTTCCCGGTCAATCCAGTCCTTCTGTCCGAGGCGGAAGGGAAACAGCTTGCTCCAGAACAGTACAACAACCGCCAGAATCGCGCCGAGCTGGATGACAACCAGGAACATCTCCCAAAACGCATCGCTGACATTCAGCTTGACAAACTCATCGAGCAGAATCATGTGTCCGGTGCTGCTGACCGGCAGCCATTCCGTAATCCCCTCCACAATTCCATAGAGAACCGCCTTCAAAATTTCGATAAAATCCAACATGCTCCCTCATTTCTGAAAAAATCGTCTTTCATGAGTATAGCACATGTTTATGCGAAGCGTCAATCCAATCTGCGCATTTTGTGAAAACTTTATTTTTCACCCTTTCGCCCGCTTCGGCATAGGATGGGAAGGAGATGGGGGGATTTGTTTGCTGAACGACCTGCTTCTGGTGCTGGCGCTGGTAACCGACGCCTTTCTCGCCTGCTTTGCCTATGGCGCCGGAAAAATCCGCATTCCGTGGAGCTCCGCCCTGCTGATCGGGGGGATCGGGACAGGGGTGCTGCTGCTCTCGCTCCTGACGGCGGCGCCTTTTCAGAAAATCCTCCCCGCCACGTTCTGTCAGTCTCTCGGCAGCTGGCTCATTTTCTGCATTGGCCTGCTCAGCGCCTTCCAAAACGCAGTCAAGGATCTGCTGCGTAAAAACCGCCGGGCGCGCCGCAGATTACGATTCCACTGGGCGGGCATCTCCTTCGCGGTGACGGTTTATCTCGACGAGACAAAGGCGGACGCTGACCATTCGCAGACGCTTTCCCTTCGTGAGGCGGCGACTCTCGGGGCTGTTCTTTCCCTTGATTCCTTTGGAATCGGGTTTGGCTGCGGTTTTTTAGATCACCATATCCTGTTCCTCACCGCCTCTTCCCTCCTGCTGCACCTGCTGAGCATCCGGCTTGGATGCCTGCTGGGAGAACGGGCAGCGGGGAAGCTTCCGGCGGGATGTTCGTCCTTTGGGGGGATTCTCCTGATGATTCTGGCGCTGATCCGGATGTAAAACTGAAAACGGGGACGGACAACCGCCCCCGCTGAGTTCTGTTTACTTCTGAATCGGCAGCCACGCGAGGACGGTCTGAATCTTTTCGTCCCAGTATTTCCACTGATGGTCTCCGGGAGAATCCTCGTAGGTGAGGTCATATCCGAGCTTCAGCAGATAGTCGCGCATCCGCAGATTGTCCTGATAGAGGAAATCCTCGGTGCCGCACCACTGGTACATCTTGGGCAGCGGTTTGCCGGAATTTTTCAGATCCTCTGCCAGCTTGAAGAGATCGTTGTCGGAGCCTCTCAGTTTGGAGAGATCGCCGAACACTGCCTCGGAGAGGACATCCCGCTCCGGCCGCTTGCCGAGAATCGACGCGATATCCAGCGCACCGGACAGAGACGCAACCGCGCTGAAGGTGTCGCTCGCGCGCAGGCCGAGTTTGAAGGCGCCGTAGCCGCCCATCGAGAGACCTGCTGCGAAAGTGTCCTCACGGCGATCGGACATTCCGTTGAAGAAGGACCGGCAGACAGCAGGCAGCTCCTCGGAGATATAGGTCCAGTACCGGTAGCCATACCGGGTGTCAGTGTAATACGCAAGGTGGGTAGTCGGCATGACGACCGCCAGTCCGTAATCGTTGGCATACCGCTCAATCGAGGTGCGGCGCTGCCAGATCGTCTGGTCGTCGCTGTAACCATGCAGAAGGTACAGGGTCGGGTATTTGCCGTCTCCGCCCTTGCCCTCCATGCCAATCTGGCCGGTTGTGCGCTGCGGGATGATGACGTCCATCTGAACGCACATTCCCAGGACGTTGGAAAAGAAATCCACATGCATCAGTGCCATCGTTTTTCGCTCCTGTCTATATAATTTCATTATGAGAAGCCTGCCAGCCGCATACCGGTTCCGGCAGGCACACTCACCTTGTCCCATTCATTTTTCTCTCTGCCGGTCAGCAATTCATAAAGCCATGGAATCCGCCGGGACGGGTCAGGTCGGCTTCCGCCTGTTCCCTGCTGAAACTGAGAAGCGGGATGCCTCTGTCCACAGTATTCTGATAGATAACCTCCATCTTGTTGTACTGCGGCTGCGACATATTGATGCCGGTCAGACCGGGAATTTTACAGAGGCTTTCGATATAGTGATCTCCGCGTCCGCAGAAGTGCACCACTCCGCCGCCAAACTTTTGCAGCAGCTCTGCGTCGTAGGGCCTGGCGAACTCGTCGTAAAGCGCGGGCGAGAGATTCATGGCGCTGTCATCCCGCAGGACGATCTGACCTTTGTGCATCAGAGTTCCCCAATGGCTGTTGAGCCCGCCTCTGTCCGGGAACAGGGCGAACCATTTCCGCAGGAAGGCAGTGTAGGTGTCCGTTACCAGACGCAGCAGGCCGTGGACAAGCTCCGGCTCGTCGTACATGGCGTAGAACATCTCCCCGCCCCAGAGAAGCTCGCAGATATCGAGCGGTCCCTGCGTGTCGGGGTGGTAAACATTTACATAACGCGAAATTTTCGGATAGTCGGAAAAAACTTCCGCATAAATCTCCCCCATTTCGAACACCTGACGGCCAAATCCGCCGTTCAGGTCCGGCACTCCCTTTTCAAGGAGGGCGCGGATTCTGTCTGTGTCATGAAGGGAATAGGTGGTCGGCAGAGTGTTCATTTCATAGGGCATGGTGAAGATTTCCGCGCCAAACAGCGAGGTCAAAATGCCGGTTCCATAATTCGTGCGGACATCCAGCACCCTGTTCCGGCCCGCAAGGGCGCGGGAAATCCCCTCCATCTGGCTGGCCAGCATCAGCTCGTAATTCCCGATTGCGTCGTTGATGTTGATGTCCCGGCAAAGAACGGCAGATTCGCTCACCGTCCTGCGGCAGGGCGTAAAAATTTCCCCTTCAAATTTTCCATCGAGAAATTCCTGCCATTGCTGCCGGAAATCGTCTTCCGCCGCGGGATCGATCCGTTTTTCGATATCGTCGAGCAGCGCGCGCGTCTCCTGACCGATTTTGAACATAAAAAGTCACCTCATTCTTCCACTTGCAGGCCGAGCATCCGGGCCAATGCGGCCGCCGGTCCGGCACAGTCTTCAAACGCAAAAACCTGGTGGCAGCCGAGGGCTGTCCGCAGATAGCGGTCCGGGTCTGCAAAATCCACATACATCTGACTGCGGCAGACGGGCAGCCGCTTCCCCTGACGTGCGGTACCGGCCTGCACGGTGGCGGCTCCCGCCGCGGCTGAGATCCGGCAGGCAGTCACCTTCCCCTCCGGCATCTCAGACTGGATGCTGACTCCGATGCCGCTTTCATGGTGGCTGCGGAGGGTAACGGCCCTTTGCGGCCATAGCGGCGCGGTGCAATGGGAAAACTGCACAGCACCGTCCGGGCAAAGGGCGGGATTTGCCATCCAGAGGCGGCGGACTCCCAGCTTTTTCAGCAGCAGCATGGTAACAGCGCTGTCCAGATCCCCCTCGCAGGCAGCGACTTTACCGGTGCAGTCGTTGAGGTAGCTCACCCCCAGACAGCAGGTTGTCCCGATTTTAAGCAGGTTAAAACAGGCAATCGCCGCACCATCCGCCTGATACTGTTCCAGAAGCGCGCAAAGTGCCGCGGCCATCCGGCACGCGTCGCGCAGGCCGGCCTCATCCGGTTCCTTTCGGACCGCATTTTCCGCGAAATGGCGGTAGATTTTGCCGCAGGCGGCACAGCTGTCAAAGTCAGTCCGCTCATACAGGGCGGCCAGCTCTGCCTGCGGAACCTGCTCTACCGTCACACCGAGGGCCATGTAGCGGGAGAGGTCCCGGCTCGCGCTGACCACCCATGGCTCGATATCGCCGATCAGGAGCAGTTTGGAGCGGGAAAACGCGGCAGCAGCTTTTGCGAGGAGAAGGCAGTCCGCAAGCGCCCCGCGGCTCACCGCGAGCTGTACGGCCGGGTGGATGCGGCGCAAAACACCCCAGCAGTCCATCAACGTGGGTGCAGCGTTGCGCAGCAGCATCCGCTCCCCCCAGGGAGCAGGGAGGTTTCCCTCCACATAACCGGCGTACAGGATGACATACCGGAACAGGGCGGCAATCCGCAGAATATCCGCCTGCACCGCGCCGCTCATGGGGACGACCACCAGGGCATCCGTTCGGTGTGATTCCGGAAATGCTTCTCCGGCGCGGAGCAGAACAGCGCGGTCCCCTTCCGGAACCAGGCAATCCCGCATCGCAGCGAAGGCAGCGGCCTGTTCTTCCTGTTCCGGCCAGTAGCGGGCAGAGCAGATAAAGAGATAACAGGTGTTCATTGGCCTCGCCTCTTCTTTGATCGGATTTTATTTTATTCTATCAAAAAAAAACGGTTAAATCAAGCGGTTTTGGATTGTTTTATGATTTTTTTAATGCCTGCATTTCAGATCAGGAATAGCAGAACCTCCGCCCCTTCTCCATGAGAAAAAGGCGGAGGCATCTTTTACCATTCTTCATCCGCAGTAATGAAGATATCATAAATCGCGCGGATGGACTTTTCAAAGTCATCGCTGTTGACGCCGATGATAATGTTCAGCTCGCTCGAGCCCTGGTCGATCATCCGCACATTGACCCGCGCGTGGGCGAGGGCGGAGAAAATGCGGCCGGCTGTTCCATGGGCAGCTTTCATACCGCGTCCAACCACTGCGATGAGGGCCAGATCGGATTCCAGTTCAATCGAATCCGGGTGAACGGCCCGGTAAATTCCCGCGATCACCTGCTGCTCGTAGGCGACAAATTCCGCCTGATGGACAAGCACGCTCATGGTGTCGATGCCGGACGGAATGTGCTCGAAGGAGATGCCGTACTGCTCGAAAACATCCAGCACTTTGCGCCCGAATCCCACCTCGGAATTCATCATATCCTTGTCGATGGTGACAGCGCAGAACCCCTTTTTCCCTGCAATGCCGGTGATCGTGTAGTGCGGCTTGCGGCAGGTGCTTTCGACAATCAGTGTACCGGGATCGTCCGGCTTATTGGTGTTGCGGATGTTGATCGGAATCGCCTCTTTGCGGACCGGGAAAATCGCGTCCTCGTGGAGAACGCTTGCCCCCATATAGGAGAGCTCCCGCAGTTCGCGGTAAGTGATCGTCTCGATCGGGACGGGATTCTCTACGATTCGGGGATCGGTGACCAGAAATCCGGAGACGTCGGTCCAGTTTTCATACAGATCCGCATGGACCGCGCGGGCGACGATGGAACCGGTGATATCCGAGCCGCCGCGGGAGAACGTCTTGATGCTGCCGTCCGGCATGGCGCCGTAAAAGCCGGGGATAACCACCCTTTCCACGCCGTTCAGGCGGCTGGAGAGGAGGCGGTTGGTTTCCTCGGCGAGAAAACGGCCCTGCTCGTCAAAAAGAATGACTTCGGCGGCATCCAGGAAGGTGAAGCCGAGAAAATGCGCGATCAGAATACCATTCAGGTATTCGCCGCGGGAAGCCGCGTAATCCCTGCCCTTGCGGGCGGCGAAATTTTCCTCTATGAGGCGGAACTCCTCATCCAGGGAGAGCGGCATTTCCAATCCGTCAATAATGCTCTGGTAGCGCGCCTTGATTCTCCCGAGAAGCTTCTGGTAGTCTTTTCCGGTACTGGCCGCTTCGTAGCATTCATAAAGCATGTCGGTAACTTTTTCATCGCTCGCGGTCCGTTTTCCGGGGGCGGAGGGAACGACGTAGAGTCTGGAAGCGTCCGCATGGATAATGTCGGCGACCTTGCGGATCTGGTTTGCATCCGCAAGTGAGCTGCCGCCAAATTTTACAACCTTTTTCATCGCTGATATGGCCAATCCTTTCCTGGCGCGCGGACGGGGCTGCTGTGTCACCGCCCGGCGTTTTATGATGTCACAACAGCTCTAGTATAGCACAAGATCGCGCTGCTGGCAACGGTTCCGGAGAAACTTTCCCGGCATTTTATCCGGCGGCCGGCGAATTCACGCGCCGGTTTCCATTGTCGAAAGCAACGGGATAGTGCAGAACGCCCCATTCCCCGCCTTCGAACATCCGGGCGTAGCGCTCCATGAGTCCGAGCGCCTTCTCCTCTGCGAGGCAGATGATGTCGAGAACGCTGTCGCGGCGCAGGATTTCCGGCTCATCGGGATTGCGCCAGCCGCGCTTTTTCAGATTCAGCGCGTCCCACGCCGGCACCCGCACCTTGACGTGGCTGGTAAAATCGCTCCATTCCGCGCGAATAAGGCCGATATAACCGGCCGCAGTGTCCAGTTCGCGCCCCCGACGGTACAGAAGGTCCTCTACCAGCAGCATGTCCGCAAAGGCGTGCGCGGTCTCTTCGGCGGGCAGCACTTCGCCGTAGACCTCGAGCAGAACTGTCTCGTACAGCTCTCCGATGATCCATTTCTGACCGGTGGGGAGATGATGCCCCTCGTAGGGGTGATACTCGCTGATCTGCCGCCCCTCCCAGCGGTCGTAAAGGGCGATGTCAATGTCCGTTTCAATCCGGCAATGCAGGGTTCCCCCGCTCAGATCGGGCCTTTGCGCCATTCCTTTGCGCTGCAGGGCGTAAACATAGGGGTGAATCTCGCTGTCCAGCGCATAATGACAGAGAAATCCGTAAAAGTAAGCGAGAAGCGGCTTTTTCTTTTCGCCGGACTGGCGGCGGATGTGGTCGGCCATTGCGGCAAACAGCCGGTCCGTTTCCTGGCTGTGCATCCGGTTGCCAAGATAGTGAAACGGCCCGCCATCCTTCCAGAGCTGGCGGAAAAAGAGAATATCGGGCCCCTGCAGCCCCCACCGGAATGCCTCCGGGCAGTTTTCCGCCGCCTCGCGCACCGCATCGGGGGCTTCCCGCTCCACCATTCTGCCAAAGAGGTCATGTGTCAGAAAATCAGCCATAATTCGACTCCTCCGTTCTTAATTTCATTTCAGGTTTTGGCCGCAATAACGCTTCAGACGGCTCTCCGGATTTTCACGCTGTACAGCGTCCAGAATCTCCTCCCGGCGCAGGTTCCAGACATCCGTCGGAAGATTTAACAGAATATCTTCCACCTCAAACGGGCCGTTTCGGAATTTTCCGACCACAGCGCCGCAGAATTCTCCGTCGATGAGCAGATATTGCAGCACGTCAAACATAGGGTAATGGTATCCTTCCCGCAGCCGTCCTTCGTTGCATTTTACCAGATAGTCGTTGCGGTGGAGGGCAAAGACCCCCGGCGGCACCGGCAGCTGTTCCCCTTCCAGCAGCGGAAGGTCCTCGGAAAGCACGTATTCGTCGCGGAACGGAACCAGCCGTCCCTCCGCGGCGAGTGATTCAACCCCCGCCTGAATCTTTTTCAAAGGTAGCTGGTAAAAGCTCTGTGCCTTTTCCTCATTCATTTCCACATTCAAATAGGCGAAACGAAGCAGAAGGGTTTTCAGCGCCTTCTCCGGCGCCGGCATTTCGGAAAAGAGGTCGGGGAACACTTCCTCCATCGGCCTCCAGCAGCGGTCCCACTCCCCGTCCACCTGATCTTCCAGCACCAGGAAACGCTGCTGGAGGCGGTGCAGGCGCGCGGTGATATCCCGCACGGAAAGGCCGGTAAATTCCCGAATCAGGGCGACGCTGAGCGGTCCCTCCCGCTGAAGCAGCGCCAACAGCTCCTCCTCGGCCTGCGTGGGCGCGCCTTTTTTTCGATACAGAGCGGCAAAGAGCGGCAGCTCATCGGCAAAGACGTAACCGATGTTGCCTTTCTGAAACCGCGCCTTGACGATTTTCCGTTCTGCCCGCCACTGATTGCAGCGGACTGCATTGTCAAATTCCGTCCGGCAGCGAAGCTCCGGCGGACTTCCGGGGCAGCACCAGTATGGCGTCGCCACCGGGGACATCCCGCGAAACAACTGTTCAAACTCCTCTGAGCCGGCTTTTGGGGAAAAGTGCTGCCGGAACATACGCAGAGAGACCGCGTTTTTCATTCCAATCCCGCTCCTTTTCAACAAATTACAAGCTTTTCAATTAGATTATACACAAAACCTCTTTACAATAAAAGAGGTTTCCTGTAAAATTAAGATATCGTTTATATCTTTGAGAGGAGTCTTATCATGTCAAATGAAAAACTTACCCGGATTGAAAAGAGCTGGATCCTCTACGACGTCGCAAACTCCGCTTTTATTCTCCTCGTTTCGACAACGATCCCGATCTTTTTCCGCAGCCTGGCCGAGGCAGAGGGCTTTGCTCCCGAGCAGGCGACCGGAATCTGGGGGACGGTCACCTCCATCGCCGTTTTGATTCTCGCGGTTCTCTCCCCGATTCTCGGCGCCATTGCGGACTACAACGGGATGAAGAAAAAAATGTTTACCTCCTTCCTGCTTCTTGGCGTCGCCGGGCTGCTGAGCCTTGCGGTGGCGGCCGAATGGGTCGCTTTCTTGGTGCTCTTTGTCATCGCCCGCATCGGCTATACGGCCTGCAATGTCTTTTACGATTCGATGCTGACCGACATTACAACCGACGAACGGATGGATATGGTGTCATCCCATGGTTTTGCGTGGGGCTACATCGGCAGCTGCATTCCCTTCCTGATCGGCATTGCCCTGATTTTCACCCTGCCGTTCGGTCTGACCACCCAGACGGCGACCCAGATCTCCTTTCTGATCACCGCAGTATGGTGGATCGCCCTGACCATTCCGCTGCTCAAGGGGTACAAGCAGACCTACTATCTGGAAAACCGCAGGGGAAAAATCGCCGACGCCTTCCGCCGGATTGGAGAGACGTTTCGGAAGATCTGCAAGGACAGACGCCTTCTCTTTTTCATCCTCGCCTACTTCTGTTACATTGACGGCGTCAACACTATCATTTCGATGTCCACATCCTACGGCGCAGAAGTCGGTATTTCGGACACCAGCATGATTCTGGCGCTGCTTCTCACCCAGTTTATCGCCTTTCCCTGCGCGAGTCTCAGCGGCAGGCTGGCCAAGCGGTATGGGGCGCTCAAACTGGTCAAGGTATTTATCCTCTGCTACATGGCGATCTGCCTGTTTGGGTATCAGCTGGATCAGGCTTGGGAATTCTGGGTGCTGGCCGCTGCGGTGGGAATCTGCCAGGGAGGCATTCAGGCGCTGTCGCGCTCCTACTACGGAAAGCTCATTCCCAAAGAGGAATCCAACGAGTACTTCGGCTTCTTCGATATCTTTGGAAAGTTCGCCGATTTCTTCGGCCCGCTCATTATTTCGATCTGCGCGTTTGCCTTTGGTTCCTCCACCTATGGAATTCTGGCGCTGGTTGTGCTGTTTGCGGTCGGTTTCATTCTGCTTCTTCGTTCCGAAAAGCACGCATAAAATCCGTTGAAAAAGCGGGGTTATCCAGCTGTGGATAACCCCGCTTCCGCATCTTGTCTGCCGTGCTTTTATTTGCGCTCCATCAGCTGCACCATAACGGCTTTCTGCGCGTGCAGGCGGTTTTCCGCCTCGTCAAAGATCTCGTTCGCGTGCGCTTCAAAGACTTTGGTGGTGATTTCCTCTTCCCGGTGGGCAGGCAGGCAGTGCTGAACCATTGCGCCGGGATTGGCCGCTGCCATGACGCTGTCATTGATCTGGAAGCCCGCAAAGGCTGCTTTCCGCTGCTCGGCCTCCCCTTCCTGGCCCATAGAGGCCCAGACGTCGGTGCAGATGACATCCGCTCCGGCTGCCATCTCCAGAATATTGTCGGAAATGGCGAAGGCGTCCCCGTAATCTCTGGCAAAATTGAGTACGAATGGATCGGGATGGTAATCATTCGGGCAGGCAATGGCCACCTTCATGCCGACAGTCAGACCGCCGACAATGTAGGAGTTGGCCATATTATTCCCGTCACCGATATAACAGAGCTTCAGGCCCTCCAGGCTGCCTTTGTGCTCGCGAATGGTCATGAGATCAGCCAGAATCTGGCAGGGATGGCAGTAGTCGGTCAGGCCGTTGATAATCGGAATGGAGCCGTATTTTGCCAGGTCTTCGACCTCCTGCTGGGCAAAGGTGCGGATCATGATTCCATTAAGGTAGCGGGAGAGAACACGGGCTGTGTCCTGCACCGGTTCACCGCGGCCGATCTGAAGATCGCGGCTGCTCAGAAAGAGGGCGTGGCCGCCGAGCTGGTACATGCCGGTTTCAAAGGAGACGCGGGTGCGGGTGGAGGACTTCTGAAAGATCATACCCAGAGTCTGTCCCGCCAGACGGGGGTGAGCGATGCCGTGCTTCTGTTCATATTTGAGCTGATCTGCCAGATTCAGGGTGTCCAGAATCTCCGCTTTGGACCAGTCGCTCAGTTTCAGTAAATGCTTCATGAAAAAACCTCCCTTTACGCCAGCACATCCCAGAGGATTTGCAGGCCCTGTTTCATTTCGTCATCAGTAATGGTTAAAGGCGGCAGCAACCGGACACGGTCTTTGGCGGTCAGAACCAGAAGACCCCTTTCCAGGCAGCTCTGGGCGACATCTGCCGCCGTCTTCTTTTTGAGCTGGATGCCAAGCATCATTCCCTTGCCGGTGACAGCTGTGACATCACCGCAGAGGGACAGGCAGGCTTTGAGCTTCTCCCCTTTTGCCGCTACCTCACGCAGGAATTTCTCATTGCAGACGGTGCGCAGCACAACATTGGCACCGGCGCAGGCGATCGGGTTTCCGCCGAAGGTGGAACCGTGACTGGAGTAGCCCATGACGCCCTTCAGCCGCTCATCCACCAGCACAGCGCCAATCGGCAGGCCGCCGCCCAGGCCCTTGGCCAGAGTGGTGATATCGGGCCGGACGCCGTAATGTTCGGCGGCCAGAAACTTCCCAGTCCGTCCCACGCCGGTCTGCACCTCGTCGGCGATCACCAGAATGTCCCGCTCCCTGCAAAAGGAAAAAAGCTCTTTGACGAACTTTTCATCCAGCGGGATGACGCCGCCTTCACCCTGAATAAACTCGAGCATAACGGCGCAGACGCTGCCGTCAATTGCCGCCAATACCGCTTCCATGTTGGGCTCGGCGTAGCGGAAGCCCTCTGTAAACGGTCCGAAATACTGGTGAAACACCTCCTGCCCGGTCGCAGCCAGGGTGGTGACGGTTCTTCCATGGAAGGAGTTGTTCAGGGTAACAATCTGGTCACGGCCTGCGCCATATTTGTCGAAGCTGTATTTGCGGGCGGTCTTAATCGCGCCCTCGTTGGCCTCCGCACCGGAATTGCCGAAAAAGACGGCGCCGTATCCCGTTTGCTCGCAGAGGGTTTTGGCCAGTTCGTTGTCGGGGATGGTGTAATACAGGTTGGAGATGTGGGCAAGTTTCCCCGCCTGCTCCGACACTGCCCTGACCCATTCCGGATGACAGAATCCCAGAGAGTTGACGCCGATGCCGGAAGTAAAATCAATGTACTTCTTTCCGTTGATATCCTTGCAGACCGCGCCTTTTCCGCTCTCGATACAGACATCGAAGCGGTGATAGGTGTTGAGAATATTTTTCTGATCCTGCTCTTTTATTTTCTGAAAATTCATGCCGCAACCTCCTCAGCGAAAGAGGGTACCGATACCCTCGTTGGATAGGATCTCAATGAGTATGGAGTGTTCAATCCGGCCGTCAATAATGAAGGTTTTCGCCACGCCCCGGCGCACCGCCTCCACGCAGCATTCGATTTTGGGAATCATGCCGCCGGAGATGATCCCCTGCCGGATGAGGTGGGGCACATCGCTGACCTGCACCTCCGGGATGAGGGTGGATTCGTCGTTTTTGTCCCGCAGCAGGCCGCGGATATCGGTCATAAGCAGCAGGCTCTCCGCCTTCAGAGCGGCAGCAATGCGGGCGGCCGCAGTGTCGGCGTTGATGTTGTAGACCTGCCCTTCCCGGTCGGTGGCGACAGTGGCAATGACCGGAATATACCCGCGGTCCAGCGCATCGGTGATCGGCTGAACATTGACGCCGGTAATTTCGCCCACGAAGCCCAGGTCCTCTTGTGCTTCCAGCTTTTTGACCTGGATCATCCCGCCGTCGGAACCGCAGAGTCCAAGCGCCTGCCCGCCGTGTTGTTCCAGCAGGGAGACCAGAGATTTGTTGACCTTTCCCGCCAGGACCATGCGGACGATTTCAGCGGTTTCCGCATCGGTATAGCGCAGTCCGTTGACAAAGCGGCTGACCGCGCCGACCTTTTTGAGCATCTCGCTGATTTCCGGGCCGCCGCCGTGCACCAGCACCGTTTTGATTCCAACCAGGGAGAGCAGAACGATGTCGCTCATGACGGCGTTTTTCAGCTCCTCGCTGGTCATGGCGTTGCCGCCGTACTTGATGACGACCACCTTGTCGTGATATTTGCGGATATAGGGCAAGGCGTCATTCAATACCTTTGCCTTGACAACATTGGAAATATTCTCCATCCTGTCTTTCCTCCTCAGGAGCGGTAATCGCCGTTGATGCGGACGTAATCGTAGGTGAGGTCGCAGCCCCAGGCGGTCGCATTTTTTTCGCCATCGTTCAGGTTGACCAGAATTTTAATTTCATCGGCGGAGAGGATCTCCTTGGCGGTTTCCTCGGAGAAGTCGATGCCGGCGCCGCCCTTGCAGACCGCGATGGCGCCGTTTTCCGAAGCGAAGGTCACATCGACCAGATTGATCTCCACCTCCGTGTCAGCGTAACCGATCGCGCAGAGCACACGCCCCCAGTTGGCGTCCGCTCCGAACATTGCAGCTTTCAACAGGGAAGAATTGATGACCGATTTGGCGACGATTCTGGCCTGATTTTTGTCGCAGGCGCCGGTGACAACACACTCGAGCAGCTTGGTCGCGCCTTCTCCGTCGGCGGCGATCATCCGGGAGAGGTTCATCAACACCACATACAGCGCGTCGGTAAAGATGCGGAAATCCTCTTCCTGGGAGATGATTTTTGCATTGCCCGCGTCGCCGGAGGCGAGCAGCAGAACGGTATCGTTGGTGGAGGTGTCTCCGTCTACGCTGACCATGTTGAAGG
The DNA here is from genome assembly GCA_944388305.1 of uncultured Clostridia bacterium. Lineage (GTDB taxonomy): Bacteria > Bacillota > Clostridia > Oscillospirales > Ruminococcaceae > Merdivicinus. Next base: position 8,283 of record CALXIG010000204.1, on the reverse strand, counting down.
TTTCGTCCACGACCCGCTTCAGCGCGAGCTGGAGCAGAACGGAGTCAATCGCCGCGTCGGTGGTGAGGAAGCAGAGCATGGTGGCCATGTTGGGCATAATCATGCCGGAGCCTTTGGCGCATCCGCCGATGTGACAGGTTTTGCCGCTCAGCGTGAACTCTACCGCCACCTCCTTGCAGACAGTGTCAGTCGTCATAATCGCGGAAGCAAAATCAGTGTGATTGGCGGGCGAGAGCGCCTGAACGAGCGCTTCGATGCTCCCCTGGACAGGCTCCAGCGGGAGCGGCTGGCCGATGACGCCGGTGGAAGCGACGGCAAAGGACTTTTCCGGGAGGCCGGTCGCCCTGGCGGCGATTCTGCACATTCCTTCGGCCTTTTCGACACCGTCGGCGTTGCAGGTGTTGGCGATGCCGGAGTTGACGATGACGCCCCGGCAGGAACCGTCCGCGATGTGCTCTCTGGTGACGGCGATCGGCGCGCCTTTGACCTTGTTCAGGGTATAAACACCGGCGGCGGCGCAGTCATGGTCTGCCAGCAGCAGTCCCAGATCCTTCTTGGACTTATTTGCGCGGATCCCGCAATGGACGCCGGACGCCGAAAAGCCCTTCGCGGCAGTGACACCGCCCTCCACAAAGGGGAATCCATCAAATTTTACCAGTTTCATCGCTTGTTTCCTCCACTTTCCATTAAAGAGTGAGCCCGGTTTCTTCAGGGCATCCCAGCATGAGGTTCAGATTCTGTACAGCGGCGCCCGAAGCGCCCTTGCCCAGGTTGTCAAGCCGGCTGATGAGGGTGAGCTGCTCCGCGTTCCCGCAGACGAAGATCTCCAGAATATCCCGGCCAGCCAGGTTGTTGGCCCCGAGGAAGCCGCTCGCCGGTTCGCCGGCCGGCTGGACCCGGATGAGGGTCTGCCCGGCGTAATACTCCGCATAGAAGGCGCGGATGGCGTCGGGGTCCGCCGCTTTGGCCAGCTGGGCAGCAAAGAGCGGGACCGAAACGATCATTCCCTGCGGGTAGTCGCAGATCATGGGGTTAAAGAGCGGCTTGTGGGTCAGGCCGGTGTAGGCAGCCATCTCGGGCAGGTGCTTGTGAGAAAGTCCGAGTCCGTACTGCCGGGGGGAATCCAGCTCCGGGTTACGGTCGGGTTCTCCGTACTGCGCGATGGCCTTTTTCCCCGCGCCGGTGTAGCCGGAGAGAGCATGAACTGAAATGAGGGTTTCCGGAGAGAGAAATCCTCCCGCGACCAGGGGCTTCACCAGGGCAATGAAGCCGGTTGCGTAGCAGCCGGGATTGGCGACACGTTTGGCGGCGGCAATCTTTCCCCGCTGCTCCCGATCAAGTTCCGGGAAGCCGTAGACCCAGCCGGGAGAGACCCGATGGGCGGTGGAGGCGTCGATGACCCGGGTGCCGGGATTTTCAATGAGTTGAACCGCCTCTTTGGCCGCCGCGTCCGGCAGGCAGAGGAAGACCAGATCGGCGGCATTCAGGAATTTTCGCCGTTCGTCCGGATCCTTGCGCTTTTCCGGGTCAATGGAAAGCAGCTCGATATCGTCCCGGCGGCACAGGCGTTCCTCAATCTGAAGGCCGGTTGTGCCTTCCCTGCCGTCGATAAAAATTTTCGTTTTCAACGGAAATCCCTCCTGATTTCGGTCATCATTTCTTTTTGAGCACCAGCATGGTCGCCTGATGCAGGATGGTAAACTGTTCCGGGGCTGTTTTTTCGAGCAGAGCGAGGTGCTCCCTTTCAAAATCCGCCACCTGTTCCGGCGGCAGCGACGCCTCGACCCCGCGGCAGGCCCGCATCCGGCCGTTCCAGCTCTCCCTGGTAAACGGGACATACAGGTCAAAACTTTCGGCCTGCCCGGTTTCAAACCACTCTCTTCCCCACTCCGGCGGAGAAACGGCCTCGCGGCGGTATCCTGCCCCCGTCCAGTCGGGGTTAAAGCGGAGGACGAGCTCCTCGCTCGCCTTCGCGAGGGGGGCCTCCTTCGGCAGCCAGTTCATGGTGAGGATGCAGAGTTTGCCGCCCGGCCTCAAAACGCGGGCGATCCGAGGAAGCAGGACCGCTTTATCAAAATACCAGAAGCACTGGCAGGCGGTCACGACGTCGAAGCTCCCGTCCGGGAAATCGATCTCTTCCGCCGGGCAGACCCGGTAATCGACGGACAGCCCGGCTTCGGCGGTCAGGCGTCTCGCCTCGGCGATCTGGTTCTCCGATAGGTCGACGCCGGTGAAACATGCGCCGTACCGCACCATATGCCGCGGCAGCACGCCGGTACCGGTTCCGAGGTCGAGCACTGCCTGCCCCGGCAGGCCGATGCCGGCGGCATACACCCGCTCATAAAACTCCTCCGGGTAGATGTCGCGGTATCTGGCGTAGCTTTTTGAGGTTTTTCCCCAGTCAAAGGCCTTGCCATGATCGATCGCCGCGCTGCGCATCGCACTTCCTCCTTCACAGGTCAAGATAAAAATAGATGTCCTTTTTGCCCTCCTGGGGGGTGCCTTCGTACACCTTGGTATCCAAGCCGCCGATGACAAAGCCCGCCTTCAGGTAGAACAGGCAGGCGCCCAGATTGTTGTCCTGCCCTACGGTGTAAATGCCGCGGTAGCCGTATTCCGCGGCAACCTCCCCCGCTTTTTGGATGAGAGCGGCCGCTGCTCCCATCCGGCGGTAACGGCGGCTCACCTTAAGGTCATAGAGGTACATGTACCTGAACATCGCCTGCTGCAGGATTGCCAGCCCGACGCAGGCGTCCCCGTCGTAGGTGCCGATGAAAACGCTGTTCCCCGCCATCCGTTCATAGTCGTAGTTTTCGTCCGGGAAGCACATTTCCGACGCTTCCGCAAACTTCTCGACGGTATGGGTCCAGACTTTGCCATCATACAGCGGGACCATCCTGCCGAAAAGCGGGAACGGCTCGTTGGGGAGGTTGATGTCCGCGCTATCTTCTCTTCCAATCCGGCGGACGGCGAGTTCTTTCATGCGCAGATTCCCCTTCCCTACATTTCAATAAAGTTAATAAGCTGCGAGCTTCTCCCGCGCCCACGCGATCTGCCGTTCTACGCTCTCTCTGGCGGGGCCGCCCAGGACATTCCGGGTCATGGCACAGGTTTCCAGCTTGATGGCGTCGTAGACATCTTCGGCAAACAGGCCGCTCAATTCCTGATAGGCGGAAAGGGGCAGGGTTTCCAGCGTTTTTCCGGTGTCGACGCAGAGTCCGACCAGGGTACCGGTGATCTTGTAGGCATCCCGGAAGGGCATCCCTTTTTTGACGAGGTAGTCGGCGCAGTCGGTGGCGTTGATGAAACCCTTCGCCGCGGCGGCCCGCATATTCTCCTTGAGGACCCGCGCGGTTTTCAGCATGGGAGTGAAGGTGGTCAGGCAGAGCTTCACCGTGTCCACCGCGTCGAAGATGGCCTCCTTATCCTCCTGCATGTCCTTGTTGTAGGCGAGCGGAAGGGACTTCATCATCGAAAGGAGGGTGACAAGGTCGCCGTAGACCCGGCCGGTCTTGCCGCGGACCAGCTCGGCGACATCGGGGTTTTTCTTCTGCGGCATGATGCTCGAACCGGTGGCGTAAGCGTCGTCCAGCTCGATGAATTTAAACTCCCAGGAGCTCCAGAGGATGATCTCCTCCGAAAAGCGGGAGAGGTGCATCATGATGGTCGAGATAGCGGCTGCCAGCTCGATGCAGAAATCCCGGTCGGAGACGCCGTCCAGGCTGTTTCGGGTGGGGGCGTCAAATCCGAGCAGCGAGGTGGTCAGCTCCCGGTCGATGGGATAGGTCGTGGCGGCCAGCGCGCCGCTCCCGAGGGGGTTTTCGTTCATCCGCTTCGCGGTGTCGGAAAGCCGTCCCAGATCCCGCAGCAGCATGTTGGCGTAGGCCATCAGGTGGTGCCCGAAGGTGATAGGCTGCGCCCTTTGCAGGTGGGTGTAGCCGGGCATGATGGTCCCGGTGTGCTCCGCTGCCATGTCGCAGAGGGCTTCGGCGAGGGTTTTGACCTGCGCGGAAATTTCTTTCACCTCATCGCGAAGGTACAGGCGGATGTCGAGGGCGACCTGGTCGTTGCGGCTGCGGGCGGTGTGGAGGCGCTTGCCGGTGTCCCCCAGGCGGCGGGTCAGCTCCGCCTCGATGAACATGTGGATGTCCTCCGCCTCCATGTCCAGCGTCAGTGCGCCGCTCTCCAGATCGGCCAGAATGCCGTTCAGCCCGGCGATGATCTTTTCCGACTCCGCCGGAGCGATGATGCCGGTCCTGCCCAGCATGGTGGCATGGGCAATGCTGCCCATGATATCATGGCGGTACATTCTGCCATCAAAAGAAATGGAGGAATTAAAGTCGTTGACCTTGCTGTCCACCTCTTTTTTAAACCGGCCGGCCCACATTTTTGCCATAAATTCCAATCCTTTCCGCATAGAATGAACAGCGGGAACGGCAAGGCCGCCGCTCCCGCCTGATTTTGGATCGTATACTCTTACTGATTCTGTCTCCGCTTTTCATCCAGCATCGCTTTCACCTGGATGGGCAGGCCAAAGAGGTTGATAAAGCCCTGAGCGTCCGCCTGGTTGTAGACGTGGTCCTCGCTGAAGGTCGCGACTTCCTCGTCGTAGAGGGTGTAGGGGGAGGTGACGCCGGCGTTGATGATGTTGCCCTTGTAGAGTTTGAGCTTCACTTCGCCGGTGACGGTTTCCTGGGTCTTGTCGACGAAAGCCGAGAGAGCCTCCCGCAGAGGGGTGTACCACTGTCCGTTGTAAACCAGATCGGCGAATTTGAGGGCGATCTGCTGCTTGTAGTGCTGAGTCTCTTTGTCCAGGCAGATGGTTTCCAGCACATCGTGCGCATGGTAGAGAATGGTGCCGCCGGGGGTCTCATAGACGCCGCGGGACTTCATGCCGACCAGCCGGTTCTCTACCAGATCTGCCAGGCCGATTCCATTTTCGCCGCCGATTTTGTTGAGCGCCTTGATGAGGGCGACGCCGTCCATCTTCTCTCCATTCAGAGCGACCGGAATGCCCTTTTCAAAGGAAAGGGTGATGTAGGTGGGCTGATCAGGGGCCATTTCGGGGGAAACGCCCATCTCGAGGAAGCCGGGCTTGTTGTACTGCGGCTCGTTGGCGGGGTCCTCCAGGTCGAGGCCCTCGTGGGAGAGGTGCCAAAGGTTCATATCCTTGGAATAGTTGGTCTCCCGGTTGATCTTGATCGGAACATTGTGCGCCTCGGCGTAGTCGATTTCCTCTTCGCGGGACTTGATATTCCAGATCCGCCAGGGGGCGATGATGGGCATGTGCGGCGCAAAATGCTTGATTGCCAGCTCAAACCGCACCTGGTCGTTGCCCTTGCCGGTGCAGCCGTGGCAGATGGCGTCGGCCCCCTCTTCCTTCGCGATCTCCACAATCCGCTTGGCAATGGGAGGACGGGCGAAGGAGGTTCCCAGCAGGTATTTGTTTTCGTAGACTGCGCCCGCCTGGATGGTCGGGAACACGTAGTCATAGACAAACTCCTTCTGAATGTCCGCGATATAGAGTTTGGAGGCGCCGGTCTTTTTGGCACGCTCCTCGAGGCCCTCGAGCTCCGCGTCCTGTCCGACATTGGCGGCGACGCAGATGACCTCGCAGCCGTAATTTTCCTTCAGCCAGGGAATGATAATGGAGGTGTCCAGGCCGCCGGAATACGCGAGCACCACTTTTTTGTACTGACTCATGAGTAACATCCTTTCTGACATGGAGCGACTGTATGACGCTGTATAAATTTCTTGGTTACAATACATATTATACACCCATATTCAAAAAAATCAAGTGTTTTTTTGGCGAAAGAAAAAAATTGGCGTTTATCACATTCGTTCGAACAAATCCGCTTCTTTTTTGTGATTTATCTCTGCACTTTGTGGGGAAAACCAAGGGATTCCGGAGAAGTTTTGATGAGATTCCCGCTTTGCGGCGGTGCGGCGAGAATTTATAAATATGCAGAAAAATGTATATCGTCTGAATTTGTGCGAAGCGCGGGAGCCTCTCGAGAGTTTCTCTTGACTAACCGGCGGCGTGTCTATTATAATGGGAAAAGCATAAGGGAGTAGCTGGCACATACCGGTGCAGTAAATGTCAACACACTGATTTTATCTGGCTTTACTTGAAACAGCGAGACTTATCTGCGGAATTTTCCCGTGGATGAGTCTTTTTTTGTGCCAGCTGCCGCACATTTTTTAGAAGGAGCGGATCAACTATGTCGCTGACCGAATTATTTGTCCTTGCTGTGGGGCTCTCCATGGACGCTTTTGCTGTGGCCATCTGCAAGGGGCTTTCCATGAAGCGCATGAGCTGGAAAAAAGCCGCTGTCGTCGGGCTGTACTTTGGCGGATTTCAGGCGGGGATGCCGCTGATCGGGTATTTTCTCGGCGTGCAGTTTCGGGAATACATTACCGCCTTTGACCACTGGATCGCCTTCATCCTGCTCACTCTGATCGGCGCCAACATGATCCGGGAATCCTTCGGAAAGGAGGAAGAAGGCGGAAGCGATTCGGTCGGTTTTAAGGAGATGAGCGTTCTGGCCCTCGCAACCAGCATCGACGCACTGGCCGTCGGGGTGACCCTGGCCTTTTTGAAGGTCGACATTGTGCCGGCCGTCTCCTTCATCGGCGTGATAACCTTCACCCTCTCTCTGATCGGTGTGAAAATCGGCAATCTGTTTGGCAACCGCTGGAAGTCAAAAGCGGAATTTGCTGGAGGCGCCATCCTCATTCTCATTGGGCTGAAAATTCTGCTGGAGCATCTGGGCGTCCTGACCTTTTAGCGGCGTCTTTTTTGCCGGCCTGTTTCATATACTCTTCCCGTGGACAGGGGGAGTGGATATGAAACAGGCTTTTTTTAACGGCAGGAAATCCAGGCGGCGGCTCTTTTTTCAAAATGCGCTCATTCTGATGGCCGGTTCCTTTGCGATGCGAACGCTGGGACTGGGATTCGGCGTCTACCTCTCCGGAAAAATGGGCGCGGAGGGCATGGGGCTGTTTCAGCTTGTTTCGACGGTGTACGGGCTTGCCTCCACCTTCGCCACTTCGGGCATCTACCTGACCGTCACCCGGCTGGTCGCCGAGGAAACCGCTTCCGGCAATTACGCGGGGGCGGACGACGCAATGCGCAAATGTATGTGGTATGGGCTGGCTGTCAGCCTGATTGCCGCCGCAGCCCTCTATTTTCTGGCAGAACCGGTGGCAGAGCACCTGCTTGGCGACCTGCGGACGGTGCTCTCTCTGCGGATCCTCGCCTTTGCACTCCCTTTCATGGCGTTTTCTTCCAGCCTGCGGGGTTATTTTTTCGCGCTGCGGATGGCTGGGAAATCCTCCGGCGGACAGATTGTGGAGCAGCTCGCGCACATGGCGGTTTCCATCGCAGCGTTTTCACTCTTTGTCCCCGAGGGGAATCTGAGCCTCGCCTGCGCGGCGGCCGCACTGGGCTGTTTCGGCGGGGAACTGATCTCCTTTCTCTTCTCGCTCATTCTCTACCTGCGGGATCGGGCTGGACGCTGCTTTCATCGGACCGCCAATCCCGGCATCACGCGGCGGATGCTGCGGATCACTGTGCCGGTGGCGCTCAGCACCTACCTGAAATCCACTCTGCGGACCATTGAAAATCTCCTGGTTCCGATCGGATTTCGAAAATATGGCGCTTCCGGTGCGAGCGCCCTGTCCCAGTATGGGATGACAGAGGCGATGGTAATGCCGGTTCTCACCTTCCCCGCCGCTTTTCTGACCTCTTTTTCCAGCCTGCTGGTGCCGGAAATTGCGGAAGCACGAGCGGTCGGTGATGAGGCGCGGATCAGCCGGATTGCGGCGCGGGTTATGCGTTACACCTTTCTGTTTTCCGCCGGTATGACCGGGATCTTCGTCTTTTTCCCCGAGGAGCTTGGGTTTGCCATCTACCGCGACAGCGCTGTAGGCGGAATGCTGGAGCTTCTGGCCCCGCTTACCCCGCTGATGTACCTGGACAACGTGGCGGATGCGATGCTCAAGGGGTTGGATGAACAGGTGAGCGTCCTGCGGTACAGCATTCTCGACTCGGCGATGAGCATCTGCCTGCTCTGGTTTCTGCTTCCGCTTTACGGCGTCAACGGCTATATTGTCGTGCTGTTCGCGAGCACCTTCCTGAATTCGACGTTGAGCCTGGCACGGCTGGCCTCGGTGACCGAGCTGCTAATTCAACCGGTCCAGTGGATTCTGCTCCCCGCGCTGTTCATTGCCGGGGCGGCGCTGGGCGGAGAAGCTACCGCGGACCTGCTGCCCTCCATGCCG
>CALXIG010000203.1 GCA_944388305.1 uncultured Clostridia bacterium | reverse complement strand
GAAGTGGGAGCAGGAGCAGGTGGCGAGGTATCCGCCCGGCGGCAGCAGCTTCATGGCGCGGAGGTTGATCTCCTTATATCCGCGGGCAGCGCTGTGGATGGTTTTGCGGGATTTGGTGAAGGCAGGCGGGTCGAGGATGATGAAGTCGTAGCGCTTTGGCGGGAGGGTGGGCAGGAGGTCGAAGACGTTGGCCGCCTCAAAGCTCATCCTGCCGGAGAGCGCGTTGCGGGCGGCGTTGCGCTCCGCCATTCGGACCGCCTCATCTGAGATATCCACCGCGTGGACGTGCGCCGCCCCGCCCATTGCGGCGTTCATTCCGAAAGAGCCGGTGTGGGTGAAGCAGTCGAGCACCGTTTTGCCGCGGCTCAGGCGCGCGACCGCCTGCCGGTTGTATTTCTGGTCGAGGAAGAATCCGGTTTTCTGCCCGTTTTCAAAGTCGACCGTGTAGGCAATGCCGTTTTCCGTGATCTCGGTCTCCGTCGAGGCGGGAATTGCCTGTCCCGGCAGGGGGAAGAAGCCCTTGCCCTGCGGCAGTCCCTCCAGCTCGCGGATGGCGAGGTCGTTGCGCTCGTAGACGCCGTCGATGTGCTGGCCGTCCTCCTCGAGAATTTTGCAGAGGAGGGGGAAGAGGAGCGCTTTGCGCTTTTCGATTCCGAGCGAGAGGGTCTGGGCGACGAGAATGTTCGAGAAGCGGTCGATGGTCAGGCCGGGAAAGAAGTCCGCTTCGCCGAAGATCAGGCGGCAGCAGGAGATGTCATCCCGCATGACCGTCTTGCGGTACTCCCACGCATGGCGGAGGCGGCGCTCCCAGAAGGCTTCGTCAAAGCGGTCGTTGGCGTTGCGGGAGATGATGCGCACCCGGATCTTGGAGCGGCTGTTGTAAAAACCGGTGCCGAGGTAGGTGCGCTGCCCCGCGAAGACGTCCACCAGCTCGCCGTCGGCGCAGCCGTCCGCCGCGAGAATTTCGGTGTCGTAAATCCAGGGATGACCGCGGCTGGCGCTCAGCTCGGCCTTTCTGGTGACCTGCACGAAGGGATAGGGACGGGATTGTTTCATAAAAAACCTCTTTCTGTCAGAAGATTCGGGAAGGCGGTCAGCGGCAGACCAGTCCGGCCAGCACCGCCATCAGCGGCAATGTCACAAGGGAGCAGAGGGTCGACAGCGCGACAGCCTGGGAGGCGAGCGGCCGGTCGCCTTGATAGCGGTCGGCGAACAGGGCGGCGTTGGCGGCCGCCGGCATGGCCGACTGGAGCAGAATCGCCGCGAACAGGGCGTACTCCCGGGTGAAAAGGGTGAGAAGAAGGAAGACAATGGCCGGAATTCCCAGCAGCCGCAGGGCTGCGGCCGCCAGCATCGGCTTGTCCCGCAGAATCTGCCGCGGCGCGACGGCCGAGATGTGAACGCCGATGCAGAGCATGGCGAGCGGAGTGTTCAGCCCCGCCAGGCTGTCGAGCAGGCTGCTGACCGGGTCCGGCACCGGAATACGGAGCACGAGAATGAGCAGGCCGATCCCCAGCCCGATGGTGCCGGGGTTCAGAAGGCACTTGCGCAGCGGCACGCCGCTGGATTCCCGGCTGTTCATCAGCTTGACCCCGTGCGTCCAGCAGAAGATATTGAACACCGCGATGAAGAGGGAGGCGTACAGGACTCCGTCGCTGCCCAGAAAGCCCTCCAGCAGCGGCAGGCCCATGAAGCCGACGTTCGCATAGATCATGGCGAAGCGCAGGACCTTCCGCCGCGCATCCGGCTCCTTTCGGAAGAAGAGGGGAGCCAGCAGGATGCCGAGAAAATGGATGACGGCAGCAAACGCGGCGACAAAGAGCAGATTCTGCCAGGAGACGCCGCTCAGGTCCTTGAGAAAGGCGTTGATGATGATGCAGGGGGTGGCAATGAGGAGAACAATCTCGGTGAGCTGAGAGGCGCCTTCCCGGGTGAGGATGTTTTTGCGCGCGAAAACGACGCCGATTGCGATCATGACAAAGAGTATGAGGATATTTTCTCCGATGGAGAGGACGATCGAAAGCATGGCAAAGCCTCCTGATTTGGGATTCAGCCCCGGATAGGGGCCGCAATCTGCGGCAGCCCACTGGCTGCGGTCTGGACGGGGGTTGGGAAGACGCTTTGTTCCACCCGGTCATCCGGGCAGGGAAGGAGGAAAGGACGGCGCCGGCCCTCACCCGGCCGCCGGGAAGCGGATTTCTTCCATGTTCAGACCCCCTCGCAGTCAAAAGGCGGGATAAAGCTCTCATCGGCGGTGCCGCCCTCCTGGACAAAGCCGTTTTCCACTCCCAGATTGACGGCGAAGTCGATGATCCGCTGATACTCCGCGTCGGTGATGGTGCGGTCCAGCTCCGGGTAATCCCGCACGTTTTCGAGCGGAGTGAACTGATTCATGATGCTCAGATAAATGCGGTCCCCGTATTTGCGGTGGAGGAAGCGAAGAATTTTTTTGCTCTCCTGCCCGAAGCCCGGGAGCAGCAGGTGGCGGACGATGACACCGCGGGTCATGATGCCGTGGATGTCAAAAGCCGGCTCCCCTGTCTGCCGCACCATCTCGGCGAGGGCCTCCTTCGCCCGGGGAAAATAATCCGGCGCGCCGGAATAGCGGGCGGCATGGGCGGAGGAGAGGTACTTGAAATCGGGCAGGTAGACGCTGACCAGCCCTTCCAGCAGCCGGAGGGTCTCCGGCTTCTCGTAGCCGCCGCAGTTGAAAACGATTGGGACGGCAAGTCCCCGGTTCTGCGCCGCCCGCAGGGCCAGGACGATCTGCGGAACGTAGTGGGTGGGGGTGACGAGGTTGATGTTGTGTGCGCCCTGCGCCTGCAATTCGAGGAAGATTTCGCTCAGGCGGGAGATGGAAATGTCCTTCCCCGCATCGCCGCGGCTGATGGCACGATTCTGGCAATAGACGCAGCGGAGCGGGCAGTAGGAGAAGAAGACCGCCCCGGAACCGTTTGCTCCCGAAATACAGGGCTCCTCCCAATAGTGCAGGGCAGCGCGGGCGACCCGCACCGTCTCGCCGGCGGCGCCGCAGAAGCCCGCCTCTCCGGCAAGGCGGTTTACGCTGCACTCCCGCGGACAGAGGGTGCAGCGGGAAAGAAGTTCGAGCATGAAGACCTCCCTTTTCAGACAGATTCGATGGTTACCAACTCTATGTTTCATGATAGGGGATGTTAGACTTTTTGTCAAGAATGACGGGGTAGATTTGCACAATCTTACAATTTTTTGACAGTGCGGCTGCGGCCTCTTGCAGGTTTTGGCAGAAAGGGGTAAAATTGTAGAGAAGTCTCCGCATCGGAGCAAGCAGAACATTGATGCAAAAGGAGCGATCTGAAATGTTTGGGGTACTGATAGAAAAAGGTCCGCAGGACTGGCAGATTTTTCAGCAGAAAAACGGCTGCGCCTCCATCGAGGCGGAAGGGCGTTTCGTCTTTCAGGATGGCGTGGCGTTTGACCCGCCCGGCGTCTGGCTGCGGCTTGTCCGGGAGGACAGCGGGCTGGACGCCACCGGCTGGCAGCGTGCCGAAGTCCTGCCGGGAAATCGCTGGAAAATCGCGCTTTTCGCTCCGGCGGGCGGACTCTACCGGCTGGAAAGCTGCCTTTCCGAGGAGAGCGGCCGGGGTGCCATCGAGTGGGGGACCCGCGGCGACATGCGGCACCACCTCGGGGTCGGCGACCTTTACGTCATCGCAGGGCAGAGCAATTCGGCCGGTTACGGCAAGGACCCCTTCTACGACCCGCCGGAGCTCGGCGTTCACCTCTGCCGCAACAGCCTGCGCTGGGATCTGGCGACCCACCCGATGAACGACTCGACCGGCAGCCTTCACCCCGTCAACACCGAGAGTGCCAATCCCGGCGCCTCGCCCTATCTGAGCTTCGCCAGGACCCTCAAGCGGGAGTTGGGGTACCCGATCGGACTCGTGCAGGCGTCGCTGGGCGGCTCCCCCCTCTCCCGCTGGAACACCGATGAAAACGGCGATCTCTATCGCGCGATGATGGAGGTCATCCGCGCGCAGGGCGGCGCGGTAAAGGGTGTGCTGTGGTATC
>CALXIG010000202.1 GCA_944388305.1 uncultured Clostridia bacterium | reverse complement strand
CCGGAAAAGTTCAGGTCGATATCCGGCTCCTTGTCGCCGTCAAAGCCGAGAAAGGTCTCAAAGGGGATGTCGTGGCCGTCCTGGTCCATCCGCGCTCCGCAGACCGGGCAGTCCTTGGGCGGCAGGTCAAAACCGGAACCGACGCTGCCGTCGGTGAAAAACTCGCTGTGCTTGCATTCCGGGCAGACATAGTGCGGCGCGAGGGGATTGACCTCCGAAATGCCGGCCATGGTCGCAACGAAGGAGGAGCCCACAGAGCCTCGGGAGCCCACCAGATACCCGTGGTCCACCGAGTATTTGACGAGCTTCTGAGCGATCATGTAAAGGACGGAAAAGCCGTGCTTGATGATGGAGTCCAGCTCGCGCTGGAGCCGCGTCCCGACAATTTCCGGGACCGGATCGCCATAAATCTCCCGCGCCCTGGCCCAGGTGATCTTCTGGATATCCTCATCAGCCCCCTCGATGCTGGGCGGGAAGGTCCCCTTGGGGATGGGGCGGATATCCGGCTCGATCATATCGGCGATTTTCTGCGGATTCCGGACGACGACCTCGTAGGCCTTCTCCTTTCCGAGGTATGCAAACTCGGAAAGCATCTCGTCTGTCGTGCGCAGGTAGAGCGGCGCCTGCTGGTCGGCATCCTTAAAGCCCATGCCGGCCATCAGAATGGCGCGGAAGAGAGAATCCTGCGCGTTCAGGAAGTGGACGTCACAGGTCGCCACAACCGGCTTATCCAGCCTTTCGCCGATTTTGCAGATGAGGCGGTTGTTCTCCATGAGCTGTTCCCTGCTCGCGGCGGTGCCGTCGCGAAGCATGAACTCGTTGTTTCCAAGCGGCTGAATCTCGAGGTAATCGTAGAAATCCGCGATCTCGCACAGCTCCTCAAAGCTTTTTCCTGCCACAATCGCCTGGTACAGCTCCCCAGCCTCGCAGGCGCTGCCGACGAGCAACCCCTCGCGATATTTTTGCAGCTCACTTTTCGGAGTGCGGGGGTTGCGGTAAAAGTACCGGGTATGGGCCAGTGAAACCAGGCGGTACAGATTTTTCAGTCCGAGGCTGTTTTTGACGAGCAGAATCTGGTGGTAGCTGCGCAGCTGCCTGGGATCGCCGCCGCCCACCGCCTGGTTGATTTCGCCGAGCGAGTGAACTTCCTTCTCAGCGGAGAGCTTCTCCAGCATCTTCAGAAGGATGCGGGCCAGCATTTCGGCATCGTCGCAGGCGCGGTGATGGTTGAACTTTCCAAGATCCAGGTGCTCGGCCAGCGTGTCCAGCTTGTGCCGCTTGAGTTCCGGGTAAAGGGCGCGGGCGAGCGTCAGCGTATCCAGATAGGTGTGCGGCAGCGACACGCCGCTCCGGTGTGCCGCCGCGCGCAGAAAACTCATATCGAAGGCGGCATTGTGGGCAGCCAGCGGCCGGTTCCCCGCAAAAGCCAGAAACTGCCTGAGCGCTTCCGCCTCTGCGGGCGCATCCGCAACCATGTCGTCCCGGATGCCGGTCAGCTCGACAATATTGGGGGGAATCGGCTTTCCGGGATTGACAAAGGTGTCAAAGCGGTCTGCGATCTCCCCGTTTCTGAGGAGGACCGCGCCGATCTCGGTCAGGCACTCGTTCTGGGCGCTCAGGCCGGTGGTTTCGGTGTCAAAGACGATCCATTCCCCGTCAAAGGGGGTATTGTCCCCGCCGGTGACTGCTTCCGCGCTGTCGTTGACAAAATAGGACTCGACGCCGTAAAGGACCTTGAAGTCCCCGCCCTCCTTGCGGATATCTGCGACGGTGTTCATCGCATCCGGAAAAGCCTGTACAACGCCGTGGTCGGTGATGGCGATCGCCTTGTGGCCCCAGCGGAAGGCGGTTTTGATAATGTCAGAAGTTTCGGAGACGCCGTCCATCGCCGACATTTTGGTGTGGCAGTGCAGCTCGATCCGTTTTTCCTCCGCGTCATCCGTTCGCGGAATTTTGGAGAGAATCATGATATCGTAGGGCTTGATGGAGACCTCGCGGTCGTATTTATCGTCGACCACATCGCCGCGGACCATAACCGTCGCGCCTTTTTTCATAAGGCTGTACTTTTCCTCATTTTCGGCGGCGTCGATGATTTTGAGGGTGTTGCTGGAGGTGTAATCGCTGAAATTCCAGGTGAGGATGACCTTGTCCCCCGCCCGGGTCAGCTTGGATTCACTGGAGAAGATATCACCCCAGACGACGACAGTGCCGCTGTTGGGGGTGATTTCCCGCATGGGAACCGGCTGGTCGGTGATTTTGCGGCCCTTGAGGAGCTTTGCCTCCTTTTTGAATTGCAAGGCGGTAAAATCGACCGTGATCTCCTCCGGAGTGTCCTTGACTCCGCCCGAGCGGCGGGAGTATCCGCCGTTTCCGCCGCCGTTCCAGCGGGGAGGCGATTTCGGCGCGGCGGGTTTCGGCGCCTGGACCGCATCCGACGGCAGGACGACCGGGGCAGCAGGCAGGGGTGCCTCCTCCACCGCCACCACGCCGTCAAAGACGACCGAAACGCGGGTGCTGAACCGCTCGAAAATAATGGTCTCCAGCAGCCGGTCGACTCCGGCCTGCATGAGGATATCCCGCCCGCCGTTCTGAAGCCGGACGGTCAGGACGCCGCCGGCAAATTCCGGAACAGCTTCTTCAAAAAAGCCGTTGACCACCCCGCAGCGTTCCTTGAGTTCTGCCACAAGGGACGGAAAATACCCGACAGAGAACAGGTCCGGCAGGTACTTCATCTGGAAGGAAACCTGCCGGAGTCCGGTCCGGCGCGCAATCGATGCGGCACATTCCCGCACCAGCGCCGCTTCCACGAGACGGCCGCTCTTGACTGTCGCGCGGATATTCTGCGTCTCCCGGTCGGCGTCGATGCGCAGCAGCTCGCACCCTTCAAAGGCCGCGGCAAACTGCGGTTCCAGATATTCCCCGAAAATATAGGCAAAGCTGTTGTCCATGCTGCTCCCCTTCCGTTACATCTTTTCGATTTCCGCCATCAGCTCGTCCACGATGCGGTTCTCCGGGATCTTGCGCAGAATCTCCCCTTTTTTGAACAGGATCGCGCATCCATCGCCTCCCGCGACGCCGATGTCCGCCTCCCTGGCTTCGCCGGGGCCGTTGACCGCGCAGCCCATCACCGCAACCCGCAGCGGCTTTTTGACGCTGGCGAGCCGCTCCTCCACCTCGTTTGCGAGGGCGATCAGATCGATTCGTGTGCGCCCGCAGGTCGGGCAGGAGACGATCTGCGGCGCGTCCGGGCAGAGATCGAGCGCCTTGAGGATATCGCGCGCGGCGGCGACCTCCCGCAGGGGGTCTGCGGTCAGCGAGACGCGGATCGTCTCCCCGATGCCGTCCGCGAGCAGGGAACCGATGCCGATGGCTGACTTAATCAGGCCCATCCGCTCGGTACCCGCCTCGGTCACGCCGAGGTGGAGGGGAAAATCGCAGCAGGCAGCCAGCTTGCGGTAGGCTTCGATCATCGTCTGCACCCGGGAGGATTTAAGGGAGATGACAATCTGGCTGAAATCAAATTTTTCGAGCAGGCGCGCGTTGTAGAGCCCGCTTTCGACCAGTGCGTCGGCGGTCGGCGCGCCATATTTGGCGAGAATGTGCTTTTCCAGCGATCCGCCGTTAACCCCGATGCGGATGGGAACGCCTCTGGCGGCACAGGCTTTGGCGACCGCTTTCACCCGGTCCTCGTCCCCAATGTTGCCGGGATTGATGCGGATCTTGTCCACCCCGGCAGCCACCGCTTCAAGCGCGAGGCGGTAGTCAAAGTGGATATCTGCGACCAGCGGGACGGAGACGGCTTCTTTGATCTTCGGAATGAGGGCGATTGCCGCCCGGTCCGGGATCGCCGCCCGGATGATTTCGCACCCTGCCTGCTCCAGCGCTGCCGCCTGCGCTACGCTCCCCGGAATGTCGGTGCTCGGGACGCTCAGCATGGACTGAACGTAAATCCGTCCGTCTCCAAAGGTCAGATTTCCAAGTTTTACCGGAAGCACTTTTCTCGCCACTGCCAAAACTCCTCTCGCAAAAAGGGACAGAGCGAATCTGTCCCGACACATTCATTATTTTCAAACTGCCGGCCTTACAGCCGCTTCAAAACGACAATTTCGGCGTCCGCGCCGCCGTTTCCATACTCGCAGACAAGCAGATATCCGTCCCCGGCCGTCAGACCGTAGCAGCGCTCACTGCCCTTCTTGCAGAGTTCGGCGCCGTAATACATTTTACCGTCGTCCCAGAGCTGCACCCGCTGCCCGCTGGGCAGAGTGTAGCAGAGGTTGATAAAGTCGCCCTTCAATTCCACGAGGTCCGTGACCTCTTCCATATCCGGGATGGAAAGCGCGTTGAACGCGCGGATCAGTTCTTCCTTTGTCATACGAAAATCTCCCCCTCTTTATGAGATCAGCCGCCAGACATCGTTAAAGGCGACAACAACCATCAGCAGAATGAGCAGCGCAAACCCCGCCAGATGAACATAGGCTTCGTACTCCGGCTTGATTCGCCTGCGGCGGACCGCCTCCACGATGAGGAAAAGAAGCCTTCCTCCATCCAGCGCCGGGATGGGGAGGAGGTTAAAAATACCGACGTTGATGGTGATGAAGGCGGCCAGCAGAATCAGGCTGGAGGCGCCGACCCTTGCCGCCTGACCGACTACCTGGGTCATTCCGATAGGCCCAGCGAGGTCATTTAAGGAGGCGTTTCCGCTCACCAGGTCGAGCAGAGAGATCCAGACCAGCCGCCCGATTGAGGCGGATTTTTTCAACGAGTAGCACAGCACATTCCCTGCGGTGGGTTCCAGTCCGACCACTTTGAAGTCGACCACCAGGCTCATGGTCCCGTCTTCCCCTTCGGTCATGTCGAAGGCCACCTGCGGCAGCTCGACCTCCTTTCCATCCCGCTCCACCGTGATGTCCACAATGCCGTCAGGATCGCGGAGCAGCTCATAGGCGATGTCATTTTCCACCCAGACGGAGCGGCCATTGATCCGCAGGATGGTGTCTCCGGCCTGAAGGCCGGACGCCTGAGAGCTGGCGTTTTCCGAAAAACTCGCGACAGTGTTGGAGGTGATGACATCCGAGGCCGCCGTAATGCCCACAATGAGCGCAAAACCGAGCAGCAGGTTCATCACTGCGCCCGCCAGGACAACCAGCATCCGCTTCCACACGACAATGTTGCAGAAGGCGCGGGGATCGTTCGAACCTTCATCCTCCCCCTCCATGCTGCAAAAGCCGCCGATGGGAAAGGCGCGGATGGAGTAGAGTGTTTCTCCTTTCTGCCGCCGGAAGACGGCGGGACCCATGCCGAGGGCGAATTCATTGACCCGCACGCCGCAGCACTTCGCAACCAGGAAATGTCCCAGCTCGTGGATAAAGATAATGACCAGAAAAATAACCAGCGTTAAGAGAATGTTGACAAGCATGATTTCCTCCAAATATCAGACACCGCAGATGGTGTGGACCGCCTCGCGGGCCTGCCGTTCGGCTGCGAGGATAGTCTCCAGCGTCAGCTCCTCCGGAACCGGCAGCTCAAGCATCCGGGCGACGGTATCACCGATCTGCAAAAAGGAAATTTTGCCCTGTAAAAAGAGGGCGACCAGTTCCTCATTGGCGCCGTTGACCAGCGTCGGATACAACCCGCCCATCTGAATTGCCCGGAGCGCTGTTTTCAGGCAGAGAAAGGTCTCAGTGTCCGGCCGGGCAAAGGTGAGCGTTCCGACCGAAAAGAGGTCGAGCCGCCCGGTCGGGCAGGGCTGCCGCTCCGGGTAGGTGAGGGCGTACTGGATGGGAATTTTCATATCCGGCACCCCCATCTGAGCGAGGACGGCATAGTCCGCAAACTCGACCATCGAGTGGATGATGCTCTCCCGGTGGACGACCACCTCGACCTGTTCCGGTGCGCAGCCAAACAGCCAGACTGCCTCGATGCACTCGAACCCCTTATTCATCAGGGTGGCGGAATCGACGGTAATTTTGGCGCCCATTTTCCAATTGGGGTGCTTTAACGCCTGTTCCGCTGTCACATGCTGCAATTCCGCGCGGGTTTTGCCGAAAAACGGTCCGCCCGAGGCGGTCAACAGTATCTTATTCAGCCGGCAGCCGGAATATCCCTGAAGGCACTGAAAAATGGCCGAGTGTTCGCTGTCGACCGGCAGGATGCGGACGCCCTGTTCGCGGGCGGCACGCATGACGAGAGCGCCGCCGGTGACCAGGGTCTCCTTGTTGGCGAGGGCGATGTCCTTCCCCGCCGCGATAGCAGCAAGGGTGGGCTGAAGTCCGACCATCCCAACAACCGCGTTGACGAGGAGGTCCGCGCCGGACAGGGCTGCCGTCTCACAAAGGCCCTCCATCCCGCAGACAACGCGAATACCGGTGTCGGCCAGTCGGATTTTCAGACTCTGCCAGAGGTCCTCGCGGTAAATACAGACCTGCCTGGGGCGAAATTCCCGCGCCTGCATCTCCAGCAGCGCTTCATTAGAATAGGCGGCCAGTCCCTCGACGGGATAACCGTGCGCACGGCAGACCTCGAGGGTCTGCCGGCCAATGGACCCGGTCGAGCCGAGCAGACTGATGTGATGCTGCATCTCCGTTCATCCTTTCTCAGCGCAGAATCGGGAAAAGCTGGACCAGCAGGTAAAGCGCCGGCGCAGCAAACAGGAAGCTGTCGAACCGGTCCATGATACCGCCGTGTCCGGGCATGATCGTGCCGAAATCCTTGATCCCGGCCTGCCGCTTGACGACCGAGGCGGTCAGGTCGCCGCAGATGCCGACAACCGAGCAGACCGCGCCGATGACAGCGGCGGTCAGGTAGGAAACCTCGATCTCCGTCCCCTGCCCCGTCAGGATGCACTGGTATCCCCAGCAGAAAAGCAGGAAAAAGAGAACGGCAAAAGCGACCCCGCCGATCGCGCCCTCCACTGTCTTGTGCGGGCTGATGAGGGGGCAGAGCTTGTGCCGGCCGCAGGCGCGGCCCACGAAATAGGCGGCAGTGTCCGAAATCCAGGCCGCCACGCAGGCCAGCAGAGTCAGAAACAGGCCATGCGCGGTGTGGTCGCGGATGTAGATCAGAATACCGAACCCGAGCGGCACCGCAAGTGAAACAAAGGCTGCCGTCGTGATTTCCGAAAACATGGTCTTCTGATGGCAGGCCAGCAGCGTGCCGATCAGCACCACGAGGTACAGAATGGTCACGTAAAAAAAGGACCGGCTATCCTGCAATCTGTCGTAAAACGGGATGGCCGCGCCGTACACAACCGCGCAGGAAAGGACAAATTTATTTTTGACATATCCGGTGGAATGCAGAATCTCAAACACTGCGAGCGCTGCAATCGCCGCGACTGCGGCGTTGAAAACCAGTGTCTGATAAAAAAAGAGCACAATCACCAGAATGACGACTCCCAGAAGTCCCGTAATCACCCGCTGCTTCATACTTTATCCCTCCATGCGAGCTTCGAGCAGATTTTCAACAGAAAAGAGGGCCGCTTGAGGACGGCCCCCTCCCCTCAGATTCCGCCGAACCGGCGGTTGCGTTTTTGGTATTCAGTGAGCGCCTCTTCCAGGTGGTCGGGCGTAAAATCCGGCCACAGAACCTCGTCCATAAACACATACTCCGCGTAAGCGCTCTGCCAGATCAGAAAGTTGGACAGGCGATACTCCCCGCTGGGGCGGATAATCAGGTCAACATCCGGCTCATCCCCGGCGTAGAGATTTTCCGACACCAGCGCCTCGGTAATCTCCTCCGGTGCAAGCTCTCCCGCCTGCACCCGCTTTGCCAGCCGCCGCGCAGCATGAACGATCTCATCCCGTCCGCCGTAATTGATGGCGAGATTGAGGGTCATGCCGGTGTTGTGGGCGCTTTCCACCCGGATCTCCTCCATTTTTTCCCGGATATCCGGATCAAATACGGAAAGATCGCCCAGAAAGCGGATGCGGATATTTTCATCCCGGTACTGATCGACCTCGTCGAGGTAATTGCGCAGCAGTTTAAGGATGGCGTGCACTTCATCCTCCGGGCGCTTCCAGTTCTCGGTCGAAAAGACATATACCGTCAGAAAGCGCAGTCCCCGCCGGTTTGCATAACGGGCGATGGTGCGGAACGCCTCTGCGCCTGCCTTATGGCCCATTTTGCGGGGCAGGCCGCGCCTTTTTGCCCACCGGCCGTTGCCGTCCATGATGATGCCGACATGGGCCGGCAGAAATTGCCGTTCCACCATTTTACAGCTCCATGATCTCCTTGACCTTCTTTTCCGTCATGACATCCACGTCCTTGACGTATTTGTCGGTCAGCTTCTGGGTGTCCTTTTCACCGTCCTTGAGGTCATCCTCGGTCAGCTCGCCGCCTTTTTTCATCGCTTTGAGCTTCTCCATGGTATCCCGGCGGATGGAGCGGACCGCGACCTTGCACTCCTCGCCCATTTTGTGGATATCCTTGGCCAGTTCCTTTCTGCGCTCCTCGGTGAGGGGCGGGAAATTCAGACGGATGACCTTGCCGTCGTTGTTGGGATTGATACCCAGATCAGAGGCGAGGATCGCCTTCTCGATCGACTTGAGGGTGGAGGCATCCCAGGGCTGGATGAGGAGGGTGCGGGCTTCGGGGACCGAAATGGCCGCCATCTGATTGATAGGGGTGGGAGCGCCGTAATATTCTACCGAGATTTTGTCGAGGATTGCGGGATTCGCGCGGCCGGCGCGGATGGCGCCGAACTCCTTATCCAGGGCGGCGAGAGATTTCTGCATCTTGTCTTCGGCTTTTTTCAGTTGTTCTTTCATGGCTACAAGTCCTTTCCGTCTAGATTGATGAGGCTGTGCGGGACAATATTATTCGGGGAGAACCAGCGTTCCGACCTTCTCTCCCCTGACTGCCGCGACGATATTGTTCGGATCTGCGAGATTGAAAACAAGCAGCGGAAGGCCGTTGTCCTTGCAGAGGGAGGCGGCAGTGGCGTCCATCACTGCGAGGTTTCTGGTCAGCACGTCGGTAAAGGTGAGGGTGTCGAATTTGACCGCATCGGCATATTTGTGAGGGTCCTTATCGTACACGCCGTCGACCATCGTCGCCTTCATGACGACGTCTGCCTCGATTTCAGCCGCGCGCAGGGAGGCGGCGGTGTCGGTGGAAAAGAAGGGGTTGCCGGTTCCGCACCCGAAGATGACGACCCGCCCCTTTTCGAGGTGCCGGACCGCGCGGTTGCGGATGTAGGGCTCCGCGACCTCCTGCATGGCGATCGCGGTCTGAACCCGGACGGTTGCGCCCGTCTCCTCCAGGGCATCGGCGACCGCAAGGGCATTCATCGTTGTTCCGAGCATCCCAATGTGGTCAGCGCGGGTGCGGTCCATCGCCCCGCTGCTTCTGCCGCGCCAGAAATTGCCGCCGCCCACCACGACCGCGACCTGTACGCCCAGATCGACGCACTCCTTAATGGCCTTGCAGATAGGGACAATGACGCCGTAATCCAGCCCGAACTTCTTTTCGCCGGCGAGGGCCTCGCCGCTGAGCTTCAGCAAAACTCTCCTGTACTTCGGTTCCAATGTCGACACTCCATTCTCCAGATTGATACACATATATTCTACCCTATTTGTGGTGTAAAGTAAAGAGCAAGGATGAAATTTTCCCAAAATTTCTCGATTTTTTTAACAGTCTCGTGGAAACCGGCCTCCGAAATTGCCGCGCAGCAAAAAGGCGCCCGGAATTTTCCGGGCGCCGGTGTCTGTTTTTTTCCGCCGGTCAGCGGGCGGAGACTGCCGCCAGCGCGGCGTCCTGCCGGCTCTTCGCGGAGCGGAGGTCGTCGAAATCCCCCAGGTCCTCCAGCCGGACCGAAGAGGCATCCACGCCGGCACCGGGGGTTTCCTGCTGCCCGCGCAGGGTCGCCGGAAACCGGCCGTCCAGCTGACCGCGGACACTCTCCGCCCGCAGAAGGCAGACCCGCAGGAGGGTGTCCACCGCCAGTTCATGATCCGCATAAGAGCAGAACGCGGTCGGGTCCTTTTGAACATAGGGCGCAATCATCCGCTGCGTTTGCCGAAGCACCGTCTCAAACCGGCCGCTTTCAAAATATTCCCGCAGAAAGTAGTCGAAATAGGCGTGATACCGGGCAAAATACCCGCTGTTTTTCATCAGATTATGGTAAAGGGGGCGGTTGAGCATGACCTCCCCCTCAGCCGGGGTGTTGATGGGGTAGTTAATCAGGACATTCGGGTCTCGAATCGGATTGGTCATCCCCAGCGCGTAGGTGCCGTAGGCGAGATTGTAGTCCCAGGGGAGAATGCTGAGGATGCCGTCCTCCTCGTACAGAAAGTAATTGTGGCCGGTGTAGCCAAGGTAACTGTCCCAGTTCATCACAAAGACCTGCACCGGGAAATAGCGCAGCACCTCGTCGACGTTGACCGCCGTCTCCAAATTCTCCCCGGTGGAGAGGACCCGGAGCGCTTCAACCAGCCGCCTTTGGTCCGCTTCGGACGGCTTGAATTTGGCGTTTTCAAAGATGCCGGGATAACTTTCCGGGTCGCTGTCCAGATACCGCAGCGCGACGTCCGCGTTTTCGTCCTGAAGGGAACGGTAGTCCGGCTTGTAGAGCTGCCCGTATTCCGGGCCGAAATTCCGGCGGGCAAACGCCTCCTCCGGCTCCTCAATTGCCAGAAACAGCCCCCAGTCCTCCCCATTGACCGTCACCCAGACGTAGCTGCACAACGGCGCGGGAACCTCCATGAAATCCATCATTTCATAGGTCAGATAGGTTTTCAGGTAGCTGTTATCCTGAAAGGAGGAATCAAGCGAGAATTTGTCCAGTCCGTAGTAATTGCCGCCGGACGCAAAATGATCGAACTCCAGCTTGAGGCTGTAGCGGGAAAGGCCGTATTCCTCAGTCAGATGGAGAGAGTTGTTCCCCTTGGCGCGCAGCCCCACCTGCCGGAACTCCTCCCCGTCGATCTCGACGGTGCAGGAGACGTACTCCTCCGCAGGCGCGGAAGAGACAAACTCCGCCCAGTCCTCTATCCGGATGTCAATATGATGCACCCGGCTGTCATCGAAAAGGCGGACGGCATACCCCGGGGAGGCGCTCGCCCTGGCGAGGCCGAGCGATTCGCCGCACATCAGCAAAACGGCAAGGACTGCCGCAAGCGCCGCTCCCGCCAGACAGAACAGATTGAGATACCTGCTTCCGAGCATTCTGTTACCGCATATAATCGCCGTTGTAGGAAACCAGCACCTCCCGGCTGACCCCCTGCATGGTTTCCAGTTCGTTGACAAATGCGCTGTCGTCGTTCCTCAGCCGGACCTCATAATTGAGCTCGACGCAGCCGCCGTCCACGCTCTTGCTTTTGAGATTCAGCCGTCTGACCCGGGAGGCCACAAAAGTCCTCGCCTGCTGTTCGGTTTCACTGTCCGCGCAGTGTACCAGCAGAATATAGGGGGAACCCACCGTCTTCTTTTTGGAAAAGGCAATCAGCACCACGCCGATAAAAAGACTGCCGAACACTGCCAGCGGGATCAGCCCCGCCGCGAGCACGATGCCCACCGCGATGGCCCAGAACAGGAAGGCGATATCCATCGGCTCCTTGATTGCAGTGCGGAAGCGGACGATGGACAGGGCGCCCACCATGCCGAGCGACAGAACGACGTTGCTCACAACGGTCATAATCAGCAGGGTGGTAATCAGGGTCAGAGCGACCAGCGTGACGCCGAAGCTCGCCGAGTACATCACGCCGCTGTAGCTCTGCTTGTAGACAAAAAAGACAAACAGTCCCAGCAGAAAGGCCAGAACCAGGGCCAGCACCGTGTCCAGCAGAGAGATGCTCGCGATGTTCTCCAGAAAGCTCGACTTGAAAATATCCTGAAAGGTCATAATGATGGTTCCTCCTGTCTTCCCGGCTCAGTCAAACCGCCGGCAGAGCGCATATTTGGAGCAGGCGGCGGCCTGCCGTCCGGGGACCTGCACCGCCATGCGGACCAGGTCCGGCAGAAATTCGTCGTATTTTACCTCCAGCACAGTGGTCTGCTCCAGGGCGGGCAGATGGAATAGCGTCGTGTTCAGGAAATCTACGCTGTACAGTCCGGTGCGGATGTTCCGGTCCAGCGTAATCCGCACATTTCCGGGCGTGTAGAGAAACGCCTCCCGGTCGTAGCAGACAACCGTCTTCGGACGCAGTCCCTTCCCCATCAGCTTGCTGTAAAGCTCGAGCCGGAGCGGCTCTCCCGATTCCAGCAGGAAGCTGTACTCCCCTGCCAGAATGCGCCGGACCTCCTCTTCGGCGAGCCGGACACTGCGCTTTCCGCACAGGCCGTTTATCTTGTATTTCTTTTCCAGCCGGATAAAGGAGGTGTCGGTTCCGTAATACCGCAGGCGGAACTTCTCCCGCCGGTTTACCCCGTCGAGCTTTTCGCGGAGCGCGCTGTCGTAGGGAGTGTCAAAATAGAGGCTGGTCACCCGGTAAGTCCCGTCTTTTCCCGCATTGCGGTCGTGGGGAAAGAGCTTGCGCAGCCTCTGGGAAAGCACCAGATCCTCCCGGAGGTTGATCTGGTGCTTCCACTCATGCCGCAGGGCCGCCGGCCTTGCCGGATCAGTCATCGTAACCGCTGTCTCCATCGCTGTAATTGCTGCCGCCGTCATCGTAGTTGGTGTAGCCGTAATTAGTTGTTCCGCCATCGTCGTAGTTTGTATAACCGTAGTCGGTGACACCGTCGTTGTTCGGACCATAGTCGGTGTCGTTGTAGTCGGTGACGCCGTCGTTGTTCGGACCGTAATCGGTGTCGTTGTAGTCGGTGACGCCGTCGTTGTTCGGGCCGTAGTCGGTGTCGTTGTAGTCGGTGACGCCATCGTTGTTCGGGCCGTAGTCGGTGTCGTTGTAGTCGGTGACGCCATCGTTGTTCGGGCCGTAGTCGGTATCGTT
>CALXIG010000201.1 GCA_944388305.1 uncultured Clostridia bacterium | reverse complement strand
AGTACGCCTTCCGTTACACCACCCTCGACTATACCCGCACTTACGCGGAATTTCGGGACGACGTCGACACTTTTGCCCGCACCCTCATCGCGCTGGGAGTGCGCGCGGGCGACCACGTCGCCATCTGGGCGACCAATGTCCCGCAGTGGTACATCACCTTCTGGGCCACCACCAAGATCGGCGCAGTCCTCGTCACCGTCAACACCGCTTATAAGATCCACGAGGCGGAATACCTGCTCCGTCAGTCGGACACCCACACCCTCGTCATGATCGACGGCTACAAGGATTCCGACTATGTTGCCATCATGAAGGAGCTCTGCCCCGAGCTGGCCACCGCCCAGAAGGGACAGCCCCTCCACATGCGGCGGCTGCCGTTCCTGCGCAACATCATCACCATCGACTCCGAACAGCCCGGCTGCTACACCTGGCAGGAGAGCCTTGAACTGGCAGGCCGGGTGCCGATTGAGGAGGTCTGGCGGCGCGCCGCGGCGATCAACAAGCACGACGTCTGCAACATGCAGTACACCTCCGGCACGACCGGTTTCCCGAAAGGCGTCATGCTGACCCACTACAACGTGGTCAACAACGGCAAGAATATCGGCGACTGTATGGATCTGTCCACCGCCGACAAAATGATGATTCAGGTGCCGATGTTCCACTGCTTCGGCATGGTGCTGGCCATGACCGCTTCCATGACCCACGGCGTCACCATGTGTCCCATCCCCGCCTTCTCCCCCCGCAAGGGCCTCGATTGCATCAACCGCGAGCAGATCACCGCTTTCCACGGCGTGCCGACCATGTTCATCGCCATGCTCAACCACGAGGATTTCCCCAAGACGGATTTCAGCCATATGCGCACCGGCATTATGGCGGGGTCGCCCTGTCCCATCAAGGTCATGCAGGACGTCATTGACAAGATGCACATGACCGAGATTACCATCGTTTACGGCCAGACCGAGGCTTCCCCCGGCTGTACCATGAGCAAGACGACCGATTCTATCGAGACCCGGGTCAACACCGTCGGCACCGCCATGTACGGCATTGAGTGCAAGATCGTCGACCCCGAAACCGGCGAGGACCTCCCCGACAATGTCGACGGCGAGTTTGTCGCCCGCGGCTACAACATTATGAAGGGTTACTACAAGATGCCGACCGCCACCGCCGCCGCCATCGACAAGGACGGCTGGCTGCACACCGGCGACCTGGCCCGCCGCGACGAGAACGGCTACTATAAGATCACCGGCCGGATTAAGGATATGATTATCCGCGGCGGTGAGAATATCTACCCCAAGGAGATCGAGGACTTCATCTACACCCACCCGAAGGTCTCCGACGTCCAGGTCATCGGCGTTCCGGACAAGCAGTACGGCGAGGAGATCATGGCCTGCGTCATCCTGAAGCCCGGCGAAACCATGACTGAGGCGGAGCTTAAGGAATACGTCTCCTCCCACATGGCCAAGCACAAGACGCCCCGTTACGTCGATTTTGTCGACTCCTTCCCGATGAACGCGGCCGGCAAGATCCTCAAGTACAAGATGCGGGAAAACGCCGTCCAGAAGCTTCACCTTCAGGCCGACGCCAGCATCGAGACCGCGTAATTTTTTCCGGATATGGGAAACTCCCCTGCCTCTCGTGAGGCAGGGGAGTTTTTTGCTTCAGCGGACGGCGCTTCAGGAAAGCCGCCCCTTGAAATCCTCATAGCCGAATTTTTTAACCAGCCTGATTTCGCCGGATTCGGTTCTTAAGGCGATGGACGGCAACGGCATCCCGTTGAAAGTGTTGGTCTTGACCATCGTGTAGAGGGCCATGTCCCCAAACACCACCAGATCCCCGGGGGTTAAGGGATAGTCAAAGGAGTAATCCCCGATGACGTCGCCTGCCAGGCAGGTGGGACCGCCGAAGCGGCAGGTGTACGCCTTTTCGCCGGGCTGGCCGCTGCCCAGAACGGATGGACGGTAGGGCATTTCCAGAACGTCCGGCATGTGGCAGGCGGCGGAGGTGTCCAAAATGGCAAGGTTCATGCCGTTTTCCAGCGTTTCCAGCACACTTGAGACGAGATACCCGGCATTCAGCACGACTGCTTCGCCGGGTTCGAGGTAGACCTCCACATCCCAGCGTTCCTTTAAGCCTTTCACAATGCGGATGAGCCGTTCCCGGTCGTAATCCTCCCGGGTGATGTGGTGGCCGCCGCCCAAGTTCAGCCATTTGAGGCCGGGGATATATTTCCCGAACTTCTCCTCAAAGGCCGCGACGGTCGTTTCCAGATCGTCGGAATTCTGCTCGCAGAGGGTATGGAAATGCAACCCGTCCAAAAGCGGCAGCACCTCCGGGTCAAAATTCGCAAGGGTCGTCCCCAGCCGGGAGCCGGGCGCGCAGGGGTCGTAGATCGCGTGGCCCTCCTGGGTGGAGCACTCGGGGTTGACCCACAGCCCCACCTGTTTCCCGGCATTTCTGGCTCGTTCGCCATAGAGGCGCAGCTGGCGGCAGGAATTGAAGACAAAGTGGCCGGCGTACTGCAATAGCTCCACGAATTCCTCCTCCCGGTAGGCGGGGGAGAAGACGTGGGTCTCGCCGCCGAACTCCTCGTGCCCGAGCCGCGCCTCATAAAGGCCGCTGGCGGTGGAGCCGGCGAGGTATTTCCGCAAAAGCGGATAGACCGAAAACATTGAGAAGGCTTTCTGGGCGAGCAGGATTTTGCACCCGGCCCTTTCCTGCACGTCTTTTAGGATTTCGAGGTTTTCCCGCAGCTTTTTCTCATCCACCAGGAAAAAAGGGGTGGGGATGCCGCAGTTTTCCAGTTCGTTTCTGTTCATTCAGTCCACCAGAACAGGGTTTTCGTCGATCTGCCAGGGCAGGCCGCATTTGTTGAGGGCTTCCATGTAGGGGTCCGGATCAAACTCCTCGCAGGTGTAGACGCCGGGTTTCACCCATTTACCGGTGAGCATCATCATCGCGCCGATCATGGCGGGCACGCCGGTGGTGTAGGAAATGGCCTGGGAGCCGACTTCCCTGTAGCACTCCTGATGGTCGCAGACATTGTAGATATAGGCGGTCTTTTCCCTGCCGTCCTTTTTGCCGGTGAAGATGCAGCCGATGTTGGTCTTGCCAACCGTCCGGGGGCCGAGGGAAGCGGGGTCGGGCAGCAGGGCTTTTAAGAACTGGATGGGTACGATCTGGTGGCCCTGGAACTCGATGGGGGAGGTGGAGAGCATCCCGACGTTTTCGAGGCACTTCATGTGGGTGAGGTAGCTCTGGCCGAAGGTCATGAAGAAGCGGATGCGCTGTACGCCGGGGATGTTTTTGGCGAGCGACTCGATTTCCTCGTGGTGGAGGAGGTACATATCCTTATCGCCGACCTGGTCGAAGTTGTATTCCCGCTTGATGCTCATCGCGGGGATCTCCACCCAGTGGCCGTTTTCCCAATAGGAGCCGGGGGCGGAAACCTCCCGGAGGTTCACCTCGGGGTTGAAGTTGGTGGCGAAGGGGTAGCCGTGATCTCCGCCGTTGCAGTCGAGGATGTCGATGGTGTCGATCTGGTCGAAGAGGTGTTTCTGGGCGTAGGCGCAGAAGACCTGGGTGACGCCGGGATCAAAGCCGGTGCCGAGCAGGGCGGTGAGGCCCGCCTTCTCGAATTTTTCTTTATAGGCCCACTGGTAGCTGTAGTCAAAGTAGGCGGAGAATCCCTCCTCCTTGCAGCGCTTCTCGTAGGCGGCTTTCCACTCCGGGTCGTCGAGGTTTTCCGGCTCGTAGTTGGCGGTGTCGAGGTAGTTGACGCCGCAGGCAAGACAGGCGTCCATGATGGTCAGATCCTGGTAGGGGAGGGCGATGTTCATCACGAGGTCGGGCTTTTCCTCTTTGATGAGGGTGCAGAGTTCATCGAAGTTGTCGGCGTCCACCTGCCGGGTGGTGATTTTGGTGGCGGTCTTGCCCTCAAGCTTTTCTTTCAGGGCGTCGCACTTGGATTTGGTGCGGGAGGCGATGCAGATCTCAGTGAAGACCTCGCTCTGCTGGCAGCATTTCTGGATGGCGACGGACGCAACGCCGCCGCAGCCGATGATGAGTACTTTGGACATGATAAAGACCTCCTATTAATGCAGAATGATTAACTCAATTTATGTTCCCTGATACCTGATTTTCTGAAAAGTTCTGTCCTTAAAATCAAGCACCAGCTCATATGGCTCATCCTGTTCGTAAATCCACCGCTTCGCCAGCGTCGGACAAAAGGAAAACAGCCGCTCATTGGACAAATGGGTATATCGGCGGTAAGCGCTGGGGAAATGTCTCTCGTAAGCCGAGCAGAAAGCAGGAAAATCAGGCGGCCAGCCGAGCTCCCGGCAGACCCCTTCAATCTGAAAGTTCTCGCAGCAGAGCGCGGCATGGGGAT
>CALXIG010000200.1 GCA_944388305.1 uncultured Clostridia bacterium | reverse complement strand
TTTTCCAGCGTGCCCGCGTACTGGCTCAGGTTGTCGACCGTCACCGCGCCGTTTTGGCCGTACCAGCCGTCCAGCTCCGCGGAAAGAGCGGCGCCCGCCCCGGCCGCACCGCTCCCGCCGCGCAGCCGGACGGCGATGCGGTCAAAGCCCTGCCGTCCGCTGTAGAGCTGGTGGGTCGTGTACGGCAGGTAGACAAAGAGCGGGACGGTGCTGCCCATCATGCTCTGAAAGAGGCTGCCGCCCACCGAGGCGACCCCAATCACCTCCAGCGTATGCGGGAATCCGCCGATTGAGACCTCGAGCTGACGGCCGACCGCGTTTTCCCGGCCGAAAATCTGCCGCGCGAGGCCTTCCTCCACCACGCAGACCTCCGCTGCGGCCGCGACGTCGCCCGGTTCAATGCCGCGCCCATAGCGCAGCTCCATGGAAAAGACGGCGGAGGCGTCGCTGTCGATTCCCCAGAGCACCGCCTTCTCCGCGTTTCCCTGCGCGGAGATGCCGTCGTATTCAAATGACAGCGGCGTCGCTTCCGCGACGTCCGGACTGTCCCGCACCAGTTCCAGCTCGGCGCGGGTGAGGGAGACACCGCTGCCGTCTCCCGCGCGGATGGCGATCCCCTGCATCCCGAGGCTCTCCAGCTCCCCCGCAATGGCCTCCTTTCCCATCTCCCCGATGGTGCCGATCATCATGACGGCGAAGATGCCGATGGCAATGCTCAGAATGGTCAGCCCTGAGCGCGACGGGCGGCGGAAAATGCTCCGCCAGGCGTCCTTCCAGAGATCCATTCGCTACTCCTCCTTCTCCGCGAGCCGGACGGCGCATTCTCCCGGCAGGGAGGCCGCGTCCCGGACCACCGCCTCATACCGTCCGAGGCCGTCTGTCACCTCGACCGCTGTCGCGAGCTGCCGCCCGGTTTCCACAATCCGCCTGACCGCCCGGCCCTCCTGCACGACGTAGACATAGTCGTTTCCTTCCCCGTCCCGCAGCACCGCCTCGTAGGGCAGGAGGTCCAGCGCCTCCTCCTCCCCGGCGGCGAGGCTGGCCTGGGCGCTGTAACCGGGGCGGAGAACGCCGAAGTCGTCCTCGATTTTGGCGAGCACTTCGACCACCGTCTGGTAGCCGGTGCCGTTGAGCTGCTGGACGGCATTGGGGCTGATCCGGGTGATTTTCGCAGAGAAAAGGCCGTCCTTCACCGCGGGGACGGTGAAGGTGAACTGCTGCCCGATCCGCAGGCTGCCCACCCTCTCCTCCGGCACCGAGAGGCGCAGCCGCAGCGCGGAAACACTGGAAACTGACGCGGCTGGGCTGGTGGGGAGATAGAGCTGCCCCTGCTTCAGATTGACCGAGGTGAGAATGCCGCTCATCGGGGCGCGCAGTTCGAGGCTCTGCCCCTCCTGCTGTTCGAGCGCCTCACTGCCGGCCTGAGCGAGCGCTTCCTCCGCTTCCGGAGTCAGCAGCTCCTCCGGCAGAAGGTCCGCGTACTGCTGTACGGTGGAGAGAATCGCCCGCGCCGTTTCCTCCGCGTCCACTGTGGCGATGAGCTGCCCGTACTCGACGTAATCTCCTTCCTCCACCAGCACCTTTTCCGGCACAAAGGGAAAATCCGGGGACAACTCCCGGCTGCCCGGAGATTCCACCGCGCCGGAGACGCTGAACCGCTCAGCATAGTCCTCCCGGCGTACCCGAATCAGCTCCACCTCGGCAACCGGCGCAGCCAGAAATTCCGGCAGCAGCCGGATTCCCGCGACCGCTACAGCAGTCGCCGCCGCCAAAATCAGATATTTTTTCACATAGATTCCTCCCCAAAACCGCGTCCGGCGGCCCGCGCGGGCCGCTTCTCTGTATAGTCTGCCAGAAAAAAGGCAAAATATCAGCAAAACCGGTTCCCGGCAAAAAAATTCCGGTTGGAAAGGAGAAAAGCGCATGAATCTGGTTACCTGCAGCGAAAACTGCCGCTATCAGTGCGACGGCTTCTGCACCCGCGCCGGCGCTGCGCCCGCGGCGTTTCCGGTGGCCGGCTGCTGCTACTACGAGCCTGCGGCCGGTCTCTCTCCCATGCCCCGCAAGGATTTTTAGGGGTCTGCCGCTCCCGCAAAACGGCAGGTTTTTCCCGGCGGACCTTCACCTTTTCCGAAAAAAAACATATAATGCAGTACGGAAACCCTGCGGGGGTGTATTCGCCCCTTCCCGGGTCCGCCAATACTTATCAAGGAGGATCTATATGGCTGATTCGAACATCACCTCCGCCAGCGGCGCAGCGGTCGGAACCACCTGTTTTAAAGAAGCTGTCTGCGTCAATGCGGGCAGGGTCTACGATTCCTGCTCCGCCAAGGACTGTCTGGAGGATCTGCGGGTCTTTTTCAACGACGCGGGGCAGGCCGTCGTCGAGACTGCCCAGAGCATCAAATGCCGTTCTGTGGAAGTGCTGAACGTCTTCATGGACGTGGAGGCGATCCCTTTCAACAAGGGATTTTACTCGGTCGACATGACCTATTATTTTCTCGTCACCATCGACGTATACGCCGGCTCCTCGATGACCCCGCCCGCGGCGGTGCAGGGCATCGCGGTCTTCAGCAAGAAGGTCATTCTCTATGGCTCCGAGGGAAGCGTCAAAACCTTCTCTTCCGACGTGTTCTTTGACCCAAACCTCGGAGACTGCACGGTGAGCACCGACAATCCCACCGCCAAAATCCAGGTGGTCAACCCCATTCTGCTCTCCTGCCGCCTCTGCGACTGCCCCAACACCCCGATGGACGCGGCCGCCATCCCGCCCTGTATCCTGCAAAGGGTGGGCGGCGGTGCCGTTGCGGCGGCCGGCACCCGGTTTATCTACGTGAGCATCGGCATGTTCTCCATCGTGCAGCTGGAACGGGAGGTCCAGATGATGATTCCGGTTTACGACTTCTGCCTGCCGGATAAGGAATGCGCTTCCGGCACCAGCAGCGGCGGCACCGAGGACCCCTGCGAGCTGTTCCGGCGGATCAAATTCCCGGTCAACGAGTTCTTCCCGCCCAGACTCGCCGAACTGGACTGCGAGGAATCCCTCAGCTAGACGGTGCCGCGCGTTATCCCCACGGAAAAAAGCCGTGCAAAAAGCAGTTCTGCTTTTTGCACGGCCTTTCTGATGCCGCGGCACCCGGTCCGCTCACAGTTTTTTTACAAAGAGCGCCCGAATGGCGTTGAGAACGGCGATGATCATCACGCCCACATCGGCGAAGATGGCGAGCCACATGTTGGCAATGCCGAACGCGCCCAGAATCAGGCAGATGAGCTTGACACCGATGGCGAAGACGATATTTTCATAGACGATCCGCAGGCACTTGCGGGAGATGCGGATGGCCTTGGAGATTTTCATGGGATCGTCGTCCATCAGCACTACGTCCGCCGCTTCGATTGCCGCATCGGATCCCATCGCGCCCATGGCGATGCCGATGTCCGCCCGGCGCAGCACCGGCGCGTCGTTGATGCCGTCACCCACAAAGGCGAGCTTTGCCTTGACGGGTTTGCGCTCCATGACCTCCTCCACCTTCTCCACCTTGCCGGCGGGGAGCAGCTCGCTGAACACCTCGTCGATTCCCAGCGCCGCGCCGACCGGGTCTGCCGCCTTTTTCCGGTCACCGGTGAGCATGACCGTCCGATGAATGCCGGACGCCTTCAGGGAGGCGATGGCCTCTTTGGCGTGGGGCTTTACAATGTCGGAAATGACGATGTGCCCCGCGTATTTCCCGGCGACTGCCATGTGGATGATGGTTCCGGCGCTGTGGCAGTTGATGTACCGGATTCCCAGCCGCTCCATCAGTTTGTCGTTGCCGGCGGCGACCTCTGTGCCGTCCACCCTGGCAATGACGCCGTTGCCGCTGATTTCCTGTACGTCTGTCACGCGGCTGCGGTCGATCTCTTTTCCGTATGCCCGCTGCAAGCTTTTGCTGATGGGGTGGGAGGAGGAGCTTTCCACCAGCGCCGCGTATTCAATCAGCCTGGCGTTTTCCATTTCGTTGTGGTGGATGCCGTTCACCTCGAAAACGCCCTGCGTGAGGGTCCCCGTCTTATCAAACATAACGATCCTGGTCTGGGAGAGGGTCTCCAGATAGTTGGAACCCTTGACCAGCACGCCCTCCCTGCTGGCGCCGCCGATCCCCGCGAAGAAGGAGAGGGGAATGCTGATGACCAGTGCGCAGGGGCAGGAGATGACCAGAAAGGTCAGGGCGCGGTAGACCCACTGCTCCCACTGGCCGTCCAGACCCATCCCCAGAATGCGGACGAGCGGGGGAAGGAGGGCCAGCGCCAACGCGGCGGCACACACCGCCGGGGTGTAGATGCGGGCGAACTTGGAAATGAAGTCCTCCGACCTGGACTTGCGGGAGCTGGCGTTTTCCACCAGATCCAGAATCCTGGATACCGTGGATTCCCCAAACTCCCTGGTTGTCCGGATTTTCAGCACGCCGGTCATGTTGATGCATCCGCTGATGATCTCTTCGCCCACCTTAATATCTCTCGGCAGGCTTTCGCCGGTCAGGGCGGCGGTGTTCAGGGTGGACGTGCCTTCCACCACCGTGCCGTCAATCGGCACCTTTTCGCCGGGCTGGACAACGATGATGCTGCCGATACCGGCTTCATCCGGGTCGACCCGTTCCAGTTTCCCATCCCGCTCGATATTGGCGTAATCCGGGCGGATATCCATCAGCTCGCTGATGTTCCGGCGGCTTTTTCCCACCGCATAGCTCTGGAACCACTCGCCGATCTGGTAGAACAGCATGACCGCGATGGCCTCAGTGTAGTCGCCGCTCCGCTCGTACAGGGCCAGCGCGATCGCGCCGGCAGTGGCGATGGCCATGAGAAAGCTCTCGTCGAAGATCTGCCGGTTTTTGATTCCCTTGAGTGCTTTGACGAGAATGTCGTACCCGATGATGAGATAGTCCGCGAGATACAGCGCCAGCCGCACCCAGTATCCAAGGCCGGGAACAAGGGCGTCTAATGGGCTGAATACCGTCCCCGGCACAAGCTGAAGGATCAGCAGCAGGGCGGTGGCCGCCAGGATTCTCCCCAGCATCTTTTTCTGCTTTTTTGTCATATTGCTGTTTTCCGCCCGCCCCCAGACGAGCAAACCCGCCGCCATGGCGGCGATCACAGCAAGCAGGCTGTCGATAATCAGTTCCTGCATCGCGCAGGACCTCCTTCCGGTTTCATGACGTCTTTCAGCAGCGGTTTACAGATAGATTTCACAGTCTTCCTCCACCCGCTTGCAGGCCTTGCGAACCTGCTGCATCACGGCATCCGGTTCCTGTCCTTCCTCGAATTCCACATTCATTTTGAGGGTCATGAAATTGACGGTGGCGTTTGCAACGCCGGGCGTTTTCCGGGCTGCCTCTTCCATCTTATTGGCGCAGTTTGCGCAGTCCACGTCGATTTTGTATGTTTTTTTCATGGTTGCTGCTCCTTTCGGGGTCCTATAATTTAACGATTGCTTAATCGTTCACTTACAGTATAGAGGAATCGGTGCCCGGGGTCAATAGCTCCGGGGCGATTGCTCCTTTTCGGGACAAAGGAGCTTCCGTTTGGGCGAATTTCAGAAGGCAAAACTGTGTGACCTGGCGCCATCTTGCACTTTTGTCCGTATGCGGCTATAATAAGAATGCGGGCCGGTATCCCATCCGGGCAGCAGAGTCTTTAAAAAACGGGTGGTCTCGGGAACTTTTATCTGACGAAAAACTGCGAAACGGACACCGCCCCCGGTAAACGGCGGGCTGGCGGAGGCTTCCGCACTGCCCGGAAGAAAATATGAGATGTCACGGGAGGAATCAACATGTCAAATCTGCCGCACAATCACGGACAGCAAATCGAGCAGGAGCTGGATCACATGCCGGGGGAGGAGGACTTCCAGACGGTTTCCGACATTTTCAAGCAGCTCTGCGACAGAAGCCGCGTACGGATTTTCTGGCTTCTCTGCCACTGCGAGGAATGCGTTATCAATCTCGCCGCCCTGGTGGGAATGACGAGTCCCGCTGTCTCCCACCATCTTCGCCAGCTCAAGAGCAGCGGCCTGATTGTCAGCCGCCGGGACG
>CALXIG010000199.1 GCA_944388305.1 uncultured Clostridia bacterium | reverse complement strand
GAAGGCGAGATTCGTCCCGTCCGCGGGGTCGGCATTGCGGACAAGGTCCTCCCCGTCCGCCTCCGGATAGGTCTCCCGCAGCGCTTCCGCATTCGCGCACTCGTCCAGCGGGAGGTAGGCCGACTGGACCAGCGCCCGGTCCTCTTCGGTCATAAACTGTTGCATCAGCTGCATGGTGCCGCTGTCGATCATTTCCGGCGCGGCGTCGGTGATGCCGCCCTGCTGCAGGCCGGTGTTGACGATATCGCTCATATAGTTTGGCAGGGTTAGCTCCAGCATGGCCTGACCAAAGAGCAGCAGCACGCCCGCCAGCAGCAGCGCGATATAAGGTTTCAGATATCGCTTGAGTTTCAGCATGAGTCCTTTTCTCCTTTGTAAAATCTGTTCCGGCGGGATTCTGCGGCTTGCCTTCCGGCCCCGAAGACCTCCTCGACGGCGCTGGACAGCCGCTCAAAATCAGCGGCCATCCGGTTCATTTCCTGTGGTCCGAGCAGCGCCGCGAGCCGTTCAATCCGGGCGGAAAACTCCCTTCCGGCCCATTCGATGAGTTCCATCCCCTGCTCGGTGAGCTGGACCCGGACCGTCCTCCTGTCCCGGCTGTCCGGAAGCCGGCGCACATAGCCCATCTCTTCCAGCTGGGTGATCCGCTGGCTCAAGGCCGGCGCCGTCTGGTTCATCACCCGCGCCAGGCTGGAGAGCGTCATGGGCGCATAGGAATCCGGTCCTTCCCGGGGCGGCGGAGCCTGCACGCCTTTGTCGCGGAGCGCCACCAGGGTGAACATCTGGGAGCGGTTGACCGGTGCGTTGTCCGGAATCGCGCTGCGCATGACATGCTGCAGGCGCTGCACGGCGCGAAACAGCGGCAGCCATTCGGCTTCTTCCATGTTTCCTCCTTTTCCCCGCGCATGGCGGGGCTGTCAGATAAAATTATTAGGTTACTTAACAGTTTACCGCATTGCCAGATGCCTTGTCAATATAATCCAATTTTCTTTGCGAAATATTCACACTTCATCCAAAATCCTCTCCTGATTTCAGAAAATCGCCGCCCTATCACGCCAAAAGACGCCAAAAACGCGGAAGAGCCATCGCTCCTCCGCGTTTCTTTGCAGTTTTCAGGTCTTTGCGCGGTTATCCCAGCCGGACGACGATCTCCCCATCTTCCACCGCCAGGAAAACGGTTTTGCCGGCCGAAGACGCAGTCGTCAGCAGGGCCGCGACCCTGTCCTCCACCTCCCGGCGGACAGTATTGCGCAGGTCGCGGGCTGCGAATTTTCCGCCCGCGGCCTTGTGGGCCAGCAGCTGCGGCACCTCCGGGCCATACTCCAGCGTGAGGGCGATCTCGGAGAGCGGTTCCTTCATTTCGTTCAGCATCAGGACCGCGATCTTGCCCAGATCCTCCTCGGTGAGCGGGTTGAAGGCGACGATTTCGTCCACGCGGGCCAGAAACTCCGGCCGCAGGAAGGAGGAAAGCCCCTTCATCGCCTTTTCCCTGGCCACTCCCTTCTCACTCTGATTGAAGCCGACAATGCCGGTTTTATCGTTGGAGCCGGCGTTGGAGGTCATGACGACAACGGTATTTTCAAAGTTGACCGTCCGGCCCTGCGCGTCAGTGATCCGCCCCTCGTCGAGAATTTGCAGCAGAATGTTCATGACATCCGGATGCGCCTTTTCGATCTCGTCGAACAGAACGACGGAATAGGGCCGGCGCCGGACTTTTTCGGTAAGCTGCCCTGCCTCGTCAAAGCCGACGTAGCCGGGCGGCGAGCCGATGAGCCGGGAGACGGCGTGCTTCTCCATATATTCCGACATGTCCACCCGGATCAGCGGGTCGGTTTTGTCGTCGAAAAGCTCCTCAGCCAGCACCTTGACAAGTTCGGTTTTGCCGACGCCGGTCGGTCCGACGAAGATAAAGGAAGCCGGGCGGCGCTTTTTGCTCAGATGCACTTTGGAGCGCCGGATCGCAGCCGTGACGGCGTGAATCGCCTCATCCTGGCCGATAATGCGGGCCTTGAGGTGCTCTTCCAGCCGGGCAAGACGGGTAAAATCGCTCTCGCTCACCTTTTCCGCGGGGATGCCGGTCCACAGCTCAACGACCTTGGCGACGTCGTCGAGGGTGACCTTGATATCCTGGAGCTGCGGCTCGATCTCCTTGAGTTTTTCTCTGACCACGATGGTGTCGGCGCGGTTTTTGGCAATGGCCTCATAGTCGATATTTTCGGTGGCCTGTTCCAGCTCCTGCTGATGGTCGAGCAGCGCCTTCAGCCTGCTGTTGAGTTTCTCATAGTCGGTCAGCACCGTGCTTTTGATGGAGGCGCAGGCTGCCGACTCGTCGAGCAGGTCAATGGCCTTGTCCGGCAGGAAGCGGTCGGTGATATAGCGCTCCGAAAGGTGGGCGCAGGCTTCGAGAATCTCGTCCGGGATGCGGACTTTGTGGTGATTCTGGTAATATTCCCGGATGCCCTTGAGGACCTCGATGGTCTGGGCGATGGTCGGCTCCTCCACCTTCACCGGCTGGAAGCGGCGCTCCAGC
>CALXIG010000198.1 GCA_944388305.1 uncultured Clostridia bacterium | reverse complement strand
CATGGGAAATGCTCGCGTCCCGCCAGGCCATCTCCGCCGCGCGGGCAGGGTCGCCGGGGTTGAGGTAGCCGAAAAAGTCGCCGCGGATCTGTGCGCCGATCCACTCGCGGAAGGGGTTGCACCAGGTCGCGGTATCGGGGGCATACAGCCCCATCGCCGCGTTGCGGTAGGCCACCCGCTCGGCGGTGCAGGTCGCAAACATCGGGATCCACTTGAGCCAGGCTTCCAGCACGTCGTTGGGACGGAAGTCCCCGCCGTATTCCTCCACCAGCTTGAGGGCGAAGACGGTGTAATTGGTGTCGTCATCAACCGGTGCGATCCCATCGAGGGTATCTGCCCAGCAGCCGCTCACCCGCCTGCCCAGCAGCGCCTCGATTTCAGGGGTAAATTCCCGCTTTTCCACGTACCGGGTCATGGGGTAGTTGCCGGTCGCCTTCAGGAGCGGTGTGATCACGTCCCGCATGACGCCCTCGAGAGGCTTGCCGAGCAGACAGCCGCTGATCCGGCCGATCCACGCACCGGCCAGCCTGTCCGCCAGCGCCTCCTCCGAAAGAGCGTTGGAGAAACTGTGGCGCTTTTCGGGCAGCGCCGCGCGGATCTCCTCGAGTCCGGACGGTTCCACGTAGGGATAATCCGCCGCGACCGGGGCGTTCACCAGCCGCTCCCGCAGCTTGACAGCCAGCTCCCGGCACTCTTCCCTGCCGGCAAGGGCGCTGATCTCCCGGCAGGTTTCCTCCAGCCCGGCGACGTCCCGTCCCTCGTCCCGGCACTGTTTCCATTCGGTCATCAGGTCGGCGGCGTAATTCATCCAATGCTGTTTTTCCAACATGACATTCCCTCCTCAACAGGTTTTGGGAATATCATACCATAGTTTTCCCGGCTGCACAAGTCTTTTGCGCATTTTTCCAAAGAAAAGCCCAATTCAAATCTTCAGCGGTTTTTTGCCGAAAAAAATCCCGCGCCGCGGAAAATGCGGCACGGGAAACCAGCGTTCTGCCCAACGTCAATCCGAGAGGTAGGTTTTGACCATCGCCTGCAAAAGCTCGTCGCGGTCGATCCTGCGGATTAAACTTCTGGCGTTGTTGTAGGTTGTGATGTAAGTCGGATCCTCCGAAAGAATGTACCCGACAATCTGGCTGACCGGGTTATAGCCTTTCTGCTTGAGCGCGTCATAGACCTCGGTCAGGATGCGGCGCATTTCAAGCTCTTTGTCGTCTGGAACGGAAAACGTCATGGTTTTATCCTGCATACCTTTCACCTCACGAATCTCAGCTTCTGTCCCTGATGCCGCCCGGCGTTCACCCGGGCGAAACCTATACAGATATTATAGCGCATTCCCGGGGAATATACAAGCGGTTACTGCCTTAATTTTACATGAATTTTCTCAAGAGAATGTAAGATTTTCCGCATCGCCTCATCGCACTCGGCATCGGTAAGGGTGCGGTCGGGAGCGCGCAGGACGATGGAATAGGCCACGCTCTTTTTATCCGCGGGGATTTGGCTGCCCTGATAGACGTCGAACAGCTCCACACGCTCGATGATGGAGGAATCCGCCGCGCGGATTGCCTTCTCCATTTCCGCGATGGGCAGTTCCCGGCCGGCGATCACCGCCAGGTCCCGGGTGGAGGCGGGGAACTTCGGCAGCGGCCGGTAGAGCGCGCGCCGCTTTTCCATGCAGGCGTAGAGGGCTGCGGGCTTCACCTCCGCCAGATAGACCCGTTCCTGGATGCCAAAACGGGCGGCCGCGGCGGGATGGACCTCGCCGAATACCGCGGCGGGCTCTTCACAGCCGGGCAGCAGCACCTTCGCCTGACGGCCGGGATGGAGGTAGGGCTCGCCCGAACGGACGAACTCCCCTTCCGCGCCGCAGCGGGCGAGCAGCGCCTCAATCACGCCTTTGAGGGTGAAGAAATCCTCCTCCGCTCCGTAAACGCCGATGCACAGGGCCGGAACCTCTTCCGGCTGTTCAACGACGGGCAGCGCTCTGGGCACAAAGACCTTGTCGAGCTCAAAGAAGCGCCCTGCGGGGTTTTTCCGGCTGATATTGGTGGCCAGCACCGTCAGCATACTGGAAGCGAGCTGGCTGCGCATCACCGCGTACTCCTCGCTCAGGGGGTTGAGCAGCGGGACCACCCGGCGGCGCGGGTCATCCTGCGCAAGCGCCAGCTGATCCACCGCTTTGGCGCTGATGAAGGAGTAAGTGGCGGTTTCCCGCATCCCATGGGCAGCCAGCAGCGCCTTCACCTCGTCGCCGTGGACGCGGGCGGGCAGCTTTTTGCCGCGGATGACCTCGCCGCGCATGGGGGTGCCGGTGATATGCC
Source organism: uncultured Clostridia bacterium (assembly GCA_944388305.1). GTDB lineage: Bacteria > Bacillota > Clostridia > Oscillospirales > Ruminococcaceae > Merdivicinus. The sequence continues at coordinate 16,364 of CALXIG010000198.1, read as the reverse complement.
CGTAGCCGTAGATGCGCATGACCTCCTCGGCCAGATCGGCGCGGCTTTCGATGTCGTCCCGGAAGTAGGGGATGGCGCAGGTAAGGGTCCCGCCGTCCAGGGTGGTTTCAACTTCCAGCGCATTCAGGATGCGGACCATTTCGTCATAGGGGACGTCCACGCCCAGCAGCTCATTGATCCGGGCGGCGGAAACGGTGAGCACCCGTCCAGCGGGCAGGCCGTTGTTGCGGTCGATGACGCCTTCGACGATGTCGCCCGCGTCCAGCTCGCTGATGAGCTGGAGGGCGCGCTCCATGGCATACTCCACCCCGATCGTGTCCACGCCCTTTTCAAAGCGGGCACTCGACTCGGTGCGCATGCCCAGGGTGCGGGCGGTGCGGCGGACATTATCCCGGCGGAATTTGGCGCATTCCAAGAAAAGATCGGTGGTGTTTTCGGTGATCTCGCTCTCCAGGCCGCCCATGATGCCCGCCAGGCAGGAGGGCTTCTCGGCGTCGGCGATGACCAGCATCTCGGGGGTCAGGGCGTGGTCCTTCCCGTCCAGAGTGGTCATCTTCTCACCTTCTCTGGCCCGGCGGACGATGATCTGCCGGCCGGCGATGTCGTTCAGGTTAAAGGCGTGCATGGGGTGGCCGGTCTCCAGCATCACGAAGTTGGTGATATCCACGATGTTGTTGATCGGACGCATTCCCGCGCCGCGCAGGCAGTCCTTCATCCAGTCCGGGGAGGGGCCGATGCGCAGGTTTTTCACGACGCGGCCCATATACCGCGGACAGAGATCGTAATCCTCCACCGCGATGGCGATGTGCTCGTTCACGTCTCCGCCGCAGGTTTTGTAAGCGGGCTTTGGCAGGCGCAGCTCCTCGCCCAGCACCACCGCCACCTCACGGGCCAGCCCGATGACGCTGTTGCAGTCGGGGCGGTTGGAGAGGACGGAAAAGTCGATGAGGACGTCGTTTAAGTGGAGCACCTCCCGCATATCGGTGCCGGGGGCGTATTCTTCCTTGAGAATGAGGATACCGTAGACTTCCGCGCCGGGATAGTCGGCCTCCTTGAGGCAGAGCTCCTCGCCGGAGCAGAGCATTCCGTTGGAGGGCAGTCCCCGGAGCTTGCCTTTTTTGATGTGGGCGCCGTTGGGGAGCCTGGAATTATGCAGCGCGCAGGGAACCAGGGCCCCTTCAAAGACGTTTTGCGCGCCGGTGATGATCTGGACGGGTTCTTCCTCCCCCACGTCCAGCTGGCAGACGAGCAGTTTGTCCGCGTCGGGGTGCTTTTCGAGCTTGAGGATGCGCCCCACCTTCACATTTTCCATCGTGGCGGAGAGGTCCTCCACCTCCTCCACTTCAAAGCCGCTCATGGTCATCCGGTCGCAGAGCTCCTCCACCGGGACCTTGATGTCCACATAGCGTTTGAGCCAATTCAGTGATACTTTCATCTTCCGTTCTTCCTCCTATATGATCCCGCTTTAGTTGAACTGTTCCAGGAACCGCAGGTCGTTTTCGAAAAGCAGGCGGATGTCGCTGATCTTGCTGCGGGTGATGGCCAGGCGGTCCAGCCCCACGCCGAAGGCGAAGCCGGAATAGACCTCCGGGTCGATTCCGCAGCCGCGCAGCACGTTCGGGTGCACCATTCCGGCGCCCAAAATTTCGATCCAGCCGGTCCCCTTGCAGATGCGGCAGCCCTTGCCGCCGCACTCGGAGCAGGTGATATCAACCTCCACGCTGGGCTCGGTAAAGGGGAAGAAGGAGGGCCGGAAGCGCACCTGGGTCTCCGGACCGTAGATCTCATGGACGAACTGCTCGAGGCAGCCCTTGAGGTCGCACATGGTGACCCCCTTGTCCACGACCAGCCCCTCCATCTGATGGAAGACCGGGGAGTGGGTGGCGTCCACCTCGTCGGCGCGGAAGACCCGGCCGGGACATACCATGCGGATGGGGGGCTTGCGCTGCTCCATCACCCGGATCTGGGCGGAAGAGGTCTGGGAGCGCAGCAGCAGGTTTTCCCCCAAATAGAAGGTGTCCTGCATGGCGCGGGCGGGGTGGTCTTTCGGGAGGTTCAGCGCCTCGAAGAGGTAGTGGTCGGTCTCCACCTCGGGGCCGTCCACCACATCAAAGCCCATTGACTGGAAGATGTCGATGAGGTCGTTGGTGACAAGGCTCAGCGGGTGCAGCCCGCCGGTCTTTTTCGCCCTGCCGGGCATGGTGACGTCCAGCCGCTCCTCCTCCAGCCGGGCGGCCAGCTCCGTTTCGCGCAGCGCCTCCTGGCGGGCGGCGAGGGCCTCCTCCAGCTCCTTTCGGACATCGTTGGCGAGCTGTCCCATCGCGGGGCGTTCTTCAGCGGAGAGCTTGCCCATCTGCTTCAAAATAGCGGTGAGCTGCCCCTTCTTGCCCAGGTAGTTGACCCGCAGGGCATCCAGGGCCTTCAGGCTGCCGCACGCCCCGATCTCCCGGAGGGCAGACGCCTTGATCTGTTCGAGTTGTTCACGCATATTCAAAACCTCCTGTTATTTTGGCGAAAATAAAAAGCCTCCGTCCCAAAACCGGGACGGAGGCGCATGGCTTTCCGCGGTACCACCCAGATTCCGGCTCCCGCGCAGGCAGCCGGCCCTTTGGCTCCTGGTAACGGGGGAACCCGTCGCTCCCTACTGAAAAAAGTTCAGGAGCGCCGCTCGCAGGGGAAACTTCACGAAATCCAGCGGCAGACGGGCTTTCAGCCGGCGGCCCGTCCTCTCTGAGGGCTGGAAAAATCGCTACAAACCTGGTCGATGCGTTTGCAATATGAATTCAGTATAACACGTTTCGATTTCTTTTGCAAGTCCTTTTCCAAAAATATTAAAACCATGAAGGGCGTCATTTTTTCCCCATCTTTCCGAGAATGAGCGCGGCGCAGCCCGCCAAAAGAAAGCAGAGGTACGCCCCCATTCCCAGAAGCCGGGCAATATCCCGGTTTAAGCCGGTCAGCAGATAGGCGGAAATGAACTCCGCGGATACGAGGCCCGCAAGGGCGGCAATGACCCCCGCCAGCAGCGCCTTTCCAACCGCCTTCCACATCAGAGGTTCCTCCTGTCCGATTCATCCCAGGGGAGCGGCTCCCCGCAGCGGCCGCAGCGCCGCTCGCCGTAGGCGATATGCCCGCACCTGGGGCAGCGGTAATAGAGCAGGACCACCGCAAGCTCCGCCGCCAAAAGGACGAGGGCGGCGAGCAAAAAGGCCCAGTCCGGCAGCCCTCCCAGCAGGTAGAGCGCCGCCACCAGCACCGCCAAAGCGACGATGCAAAGGACGGTCCGCCTGGCCGTGCGGGGCTTCCACTTCTGCATCCGCGCCTGCAGGGCGGAGAGCCATTCCAGCTTTTCCGGGTGGAGCAGCAGGAAAAATCCCGCCGCCAGCACCAGAAGCCCGCCCAAAATCCACCAGATCACACAAATCTCTCCTTTCTGTCAGACGAACGCCCGCCGGAGGCATTCCCCCGTATCCGCGAGCGTCATCCCTTCCGCGTCCCGGATCAGCAGTGAAACAGCCCCCGAAAGCAAAATTTCCGTCATGCCTTGATCAGCTCTTTTTCCATCACAAAGTTGGGGAGCAGGACGCCGCGCCGCTCCACCTGCTGCGCCTTAACCAGCCGGTAACCGCGCTTTTCAAAAAATGGCCGGGCGGTGACCGAGGCAGCCACCTTCAAAACGGCGATGCCTTCCGCTGCGGCGTCCGCCTCAATCCGGTCCGCGAGGAGGGCGGCAATTCCCCTGCGCTGACAGTCCCGATGGACGTAAAGCCGGTCGAAGTACGCCTCCGGAACGTCCAGATCCGCGAAGCCCACGATGTTCCCGCCCTCCTCCGCGATATAGCTCCGGTGGGCGGAAAGAGTCTGCTCCCAGCGGGCGGCGTCCGGACACTCCGGCGCCCAGGCGTCCAGCTGCTCCGGTGTATAGTCCCGGGCGTTAACCGCATGAACAGTGCCGTAAAACAGCCGGAGAATTTCCCCAGTGTCCGCCGGGACGTAAGGACGGAGACAAATCATCCTATTCCGCCCCGCTTTCTTCCGCGGAAGATTCTTCGGGAGAGGAGTCTGCCGAAGGCTCCTCCGGTGCGGAAGACTCCGGTGTGGAATCTTCCGCATGTTCCTCCTCCCCGGAAACCGGCGCCGAAGATTCCTCCGGCAGAGCCTGCCTGTTTTCACCGGTCAGGGAATAGACGGTCAGACTGCCGTCTTCCCCCTCGCGGAGGGTGATTTCCATCACCTTGTCAGCGGCGGGCTGATAGCGCCGCCCTTCTGTGTCGCCCTGCCAGACCGGCCCGGGCGGGATGTATCCGACGGTCAGCACGATCATGCCGTCCTCCGTCCGTTCAATCTGCTGGACGTCCGGCGTGTAGGCCAGGACGTGCGGCACCGCCGGAAAGACGTAGGAATTGCTCTCCGCCTCGTACATAATCATCAGGGTGGCGTCCCCGACCGACTGGTGGGTGTAGCTGACCTCGCCGAAGAGGGCGCGGATCTGCACCTCGATGTCGGTGGCGGGAACGGTGAGGAAGTTCAGATCATCCGCCGGATATTTGGACGTGTCCTCGTTCATGATGAGCCGCCACACCCCCGCGGTGATGATCGTGGAGTCGGTCAGCTCTTCCGGATTGGAGAACTGAGGCGGGTCCTGAAGGACCAGCGGTGTGACGAGCCACTCGTATTCCTCCGTTCTGGAATCCTGGCGGATCAGCGACCCCACCCCTCTGCTCACCATCCCGATGGTGGCGATCAGGCCGATAACCGCGAAAACCAGCACCACCGCTCCGAATGCGAGCATTTTCCAGTCGCCTTTTCGCTCCGCCGGAGCGGGTGCCGCGGCTGTCTGCTCCAAATCCGGCGCCGGCTGATCCGGAGGAAGCTCCTGTGGGACCTCCGGAACCGCGCCCGGCGTTTCCGCGGCGGGTTCCTGCGGCTCATCCGCAGGACAGGCTTCCTCAGCCCGGATCTCTGCGGCCCCGTTTTCCGGCCGGGCGGCCGGGGATGGGGCGGAAATTCGTTTGCGTCTTCTGCTCAAAATGTCCCTCCTGTATTCTGTCAGCGGATCTGGCCGCTTCCGTAAACCTTATACTTGCAGGTAGTCAGCGCGGCAAGTCCCATCGGGCCGCGCGCGTGCAGTTTCTGGGTCGAGATGCCGATCTCGGCTCCCAGGCCGAACTCGCCGCCGTCAGTAAAGCGGGTGGAGGCGTTGACATAGACCGCCGCCGCATCGACCTCGTTTAAAAAGCGCTCGGCCGCGCCGTAGTCGCGGGTGACGATCGCCTCGGAGTGGCCGGTCGAGTAGCGGGCGATGTGAGCGATCGCCTCATCCAGGCCGGACACCACCTTGACCGACATGATGTAGTCGAGATATTCCTTCCCGTAATCCTCCTCGTCCGCCGGCTCCATTTCCGGCACGATGGCGCGGGCTTTCGGACAGCCGCGCAGCGTCACACCCCGGTCCATCAGCGCTTTGGCCACCCGGGGAAGCAGCGGCTGGGCGCAGCCCTCGTCGATGAGCAGCGATTCCGCCGCGTTGCAGACCGAAACACGGCTGGTTTTTGCGTTGACAGTGATCTGCTCTGCCATGTCGGGGTCCGCGGTCCGCTCGAGGTAGATGTGGCAGTTGCCCACGCCGGTCTCGATGACCGGCACCGTCGCATTCTGGACGACGGCGGCGATCAGTCCCGCTCCTCCCCGCGGAATGAGGAGGTCGAGCACGCCCTGCATCTTCATCATCTCGTTGGCGCTCTCCCGCGAGGTGTCCTCTACGAGCAGAACGCAGTCCTCCGGCAGGCCGCAGGACGCGATCGCCTCCCGCATGACGGCGGCAAGCGCCCGGTTGGAGCGGATGGCCTCCTTGCCGCCGCGCAGCAGGACGGCATTGCCCGACTTGAGGCAGAGGGTCGCGCCGTCGACAGTGACATTGGGACGGCTCTCAAAAATGATGCCGACCGCGCCGATGGGCACCCGCACCTTCTCGATGCGCAGTCCGTTCGGACGCACGCTGCCGCTTTCAATGACCCCGGTCGGATCCTCGAGGGCGATCAGCTTGCGCACCGACTCGCAGATTCCCCGCATCCGCTCTTCGGTCAGGGTCAGCCGGTCGATCAGTCCCTCGCGCAGCCCCGCTTCCCGCCCCGCCGCGATGTCGGCGGCGTTGGCTGCTAGGATCTCCTCCCGCCTGGCCCAGAGGGCTCCGGCGATGGCGGCGAGCGCCTCGTCCTTTTTCCCGGAGGGAAGCGCGGCAAGCTGCCGCGAAGCCGTTTTTACCCGGCGTCCGAGCTCTTCTGTTGTGGTCATAGGTACTCCTCCTTATCCGATAAAGGTTCCAATCTGTTTGCCGTCCATCAGGTCATAGAGCGCATCCGGACGGGCGCCGTTCATGATGACAGTCGGAAAGCCGGCTTCCAGGCCGATCTGAGCGGCCGAGATTTTGGTAATCATCCCCCCGGTTCCCAGGCCGGTGCCGTTGCCGCCGGCCAGCGCCCGCACCTCATCGGTGATGGCGGGAATGCGCGGGATCATCTTTGCCGCGGGATTTACCCGCGGATTTTCATCGTAAACGCCGTCGATGTCGGTCAGGATCACCAGCAGGTCAGCTCCTGTCAGCGCGCCGACGATGGCGGAAAGGGTGTCGTTGTCGCCGAATTCGATTTCTTCGACCGAAACCGTGTCGTTTTCGTTGACAACCGGGATCACGCCCATGTGCAGCAGGTTCTGGAAGGTGTTGATGACATTGTCCTTGCGGTTCGGGCTGTCGACGATGTCGCGGGTGAGCAGCACCTGGGCGACGGTGTGGTTGTACTCCGAAAAGTACTTGTCGTAGCAGTACATCAGCTCGCACTGACCGATGGCGGCGCAGGCCTGTTTGGCGGGTGTGTCGGTCGGCCGCTCCTTGAGCCCCATTTTGCCGACTCCGACTCCGATTGCACCGGAGGAGACGAGAATAATCTCCCGTCCCGCATTTTTCAGATCGGAGAGGACCTTCACCAGCTTCTCCACCCGCTGGATGTTCATCAGCCCGGTTTTGTGCGCCAGGGTGGAGGTGCCCACCTTGATGACGATTCGATTTGCCTCGGATGCGTTTTGTATCATGTCAAACAAGCCTCACTTTGCCTCATTTTTGCGCCGGAATCCCTCCATGCGCACCTGTGCGAAAATTGCCATTGCCGCCTGATAGTAAGGCGCGGTGAAGAGCGCCGGTACCAGCAGCACTGAAAGAATTCCCCACGGCAGCATGGACAGCTGCATGGAGAAAAGCTGCCGCTTGCCGCCCTTCATGGCCGCTGCCGAGCAGCGGATCATCGCGTGCAGCCCCATCCCCTCGCCGGAGACGAAATAATAATCCGCCAGAAAATAGCGCAGAGTCACAAAATACCAGAGCACCGCCATCAGCACCGCCGTCAGGATGCCGAGAGCGGAAAGCGCCGCCGACATGGCGAGCGCCACGCCGCTTTCTGCCCGGATAAAGGCGCGGCCGATGAAGATCCCCGCCGGCGGAATGGCGAAGAGCAGCGCCCACAGGATTTTTCGCACCCCAACCATTACCCGCAGCAAAACGGTGCGGAACAGATCCTTCCAGCTGTAAAAATAGGAGAAGATCAGCAGAAGCGCCGGCGATTCTCCCCGCACCTGGCCGCAGTACCAGCGTTTGATCCCCATCGCGATGGGATTCAGCACAGCGGCGCCGACCAGCAGGGCGGTCGCCGTCACCACGGCCAGCCTCCCGTCCACCTCCAGCCCGCCCCAGCTCAGGCGCAGCGCCGGAGCCTCCGGCACCGTCAGCTCCAGCAGCGTGCAGAGAACCTGCTCCAGCAGCAGAAAAAAGGCCAGCATCCCTGTCTGAAACAGCAGGATGCTCACCGCTCGGCCCCAGTGATTCTTTAAGCTCAGGAGGGCGTTGTCCTTCATTTTACGCTGTAACGTCATAAAATTCAAGTCCTTTCCGCAAGATTTACCGGCTTCCCTCAAACGACTCGGGAACCGCAGTGTTGTCCGGCTTCTCTTCGACTTCCAGCGCCAGATAGTTTTTCGGCAGACTCCGGAAAAATTCCTCGTCGTCCTCGATTTCTCCGTCCCATGCTCCGCTTTCCGGCTCCTCGCGAAGCATGGGGATCTGCGAGTACACCTCAAAAACTCCGTCCCGCTGCCAGAGCTGCGCGTTCAGCAGGGCGGTGAAGCCGGTGCCGTCCTGCGCCGCCCAGAGCATCGGATCCCGCTTGGGGTATCCGAAGACGGTCAACAGGTTCATCATCACGCCGCCCGGCAGAATCAGTGCCGCCGTCGTGATCTGCCCGCGCATCATGTCGTCGACGACCCTGGCGAAGCCTTCGGCCGTCCGTTCGGCAAAGGCGGTGATGCTCTCCGCCTGATCGGGCGCCGCCTTCATGCCGCTCTCATTCCAGCGGACGAACATCTCCGTCCCGGCGAGCTCCTCGGCCGTCCGGCCTTCAAAGACGCCGAAATCATACTCCTCCAGCCCCTCTGCCGGCACAGTCAGCCGGTTCGGATAGAGGATCTCCGCCGTCTCAAAGCAGCGCTTCATCGGTGCGGCATAGACCTTTTTGACGTCGGGGTACTCAAACTCCTCCTTGAGGGCCAGCAGCCCTTTCCGACCTTCCTCGCAGAGCGGAAGGTCGCTGCGGCGTCCGGTATAGCGGCGCTCCAGGTTGCCCTGCGTCAGCCCGTGGCGGATCAGAAACAGACGGTATGTAAGCATGAAATTCCTGCCTTTCTTCTGTCAGAAAATAATTCTTCTCCTATTATACCCGAAATCCCGGGTAAAAAACAATGGACTTCTACAATTTTAAGCATTTATTCACACCAAATTCGACAAAGTTTTTAAAATCTCGCAAAAATCCCTTTACAAAAGGTATCGGTTGTAATATAATTTACTGTACGTTGAGCTTTCTTTTCCCCCTGCATTTTTTCGCAAAAACGGGGAATATTCCATAGACGGAGGTTCCAGAATGAACGCTGATTTTCCGAGAATCCTGACCCTGCTGCGCAAGGAACGCGGCATCAGCCAGAAAGAGGCCGCCAGGGAGCTGGGCATTTCCCAGGCTCTGCTCTCCCATTATGAGAAAGGAATCCGGGAATGCGGGCTGGAATTTGTCGTCCGGGCGGCGGATTTTTACCGGGTCTCCTGCGACTATCTTCTGGGGCGCTCGCCCGAGCGCACCGGCGCGACCCTCTCGGTGGAGGACATTCCGGAGCCGGACAGCGGAGAAAAGAACAACCGGATGCGCGGCAGCATTCTGCCCGTCCTTAACAAAAAACTGATCGTCAATTCCCTGAATGTTCTTTTTGACCTTCTCCAGCATCTGAACTGCGCCGAACTGACCAAATCCGTCTCAGACTTTCTGATGCTTTCGGTCTACCGGATGTTTCGGGTGGTGTACAGCGTCAACCACAAGAACAATCAGAATTTTTTCCTGGTTCCCAAACACCTCTCCGCCCCCAAGGCCCTCGCGGCGATGGCTGAAATTGAAGCCGAAGCCGCCGCGCTGGCCGATAATCCCACCGGCGGGAAGGTCATTCCGCAGGAGGCCCGTGACCGCCTATCCCTTACCTCCGAGGGGCTGGCCTCCGCCTATCCCTCCTACGCCTCCTCTCTGTTAAATCTCATCAAAAACAGCGAGCACAAGATGGAGCGCGACCGCTGAGTCCGCCCCCTTTTCAGAATTCTGCGCATCCAGGGTTTCCGGATGCGCATCCTTTTACCAAAAATTCCCCCTGATACCCACGCGCACAGCGGTTATACTAGCTTTGCCGGAACCTCACCGCTCCGGCATCCTGTCAACTGCTCAAAAAGGAGTGTCAAGATGACCAAGCATTTTCTGATTTGCGCGGGGCTGGCCGCGATGGTGGCGCTCACCGGATGCAGCGCGTTGAACGACGGTGTTTCCGACATCGGAAGCGGCGTTTCGGACGTCACCAGCGACATCAGCTCCGGTCTGTCCGACGTGGAGTCGGACATCAGCAGCGGCCTCTCGGATGCCCAGTCCGATCTCGACAGCGGGCTCTCTGACGACGGCAATCGCGGCCACAGCGGCAAACCCGCGGATTCTTCCGAACAGCGGGACGAGTCCAACACCGCTGACAGCGCGCCGGCCTCCGGCGCGCCGTCGGCGCCAGCCGCTTCCGGGCCGGAGGATTCGGAACCCGCCAGCACTGCGGGCGTTTCCGCTCCCGCGGCCTATGACCTCTCCGCCCTCGACAACACCAAGCAGGGCTGGGGGCAGGGCGTCCGGGTGGACGAAAAAAACCGCCCCGAGGCCTCTCTGATCTATCAGGAAAAGTACGGCAAATATGACGCCGTCTTTATCGGGGAAGAGTCCCCCGTCCTTTACCTCACCTTTGACTGCGGCTATGAAAACGGCAACACCGCCCCCATCCTCGACACCCTTAAGGAAAAAGGGGTGCAGGCGGTCTTTTTCGTCGTCTCGGACTATGTCGACCGCCAGCCGGAGCTGGTGCAGCGGATGATCGACGAGGGCCACGCCATCGGCAATCATTCGGACAAACACCCCTGTATGCCGGAGCAGACGGTTGAACGCTGCGAGCAGGAAATCATGACCCTCCACAACCGCATGATCGAGGAATTTGGCTACACCATGAACCTTTTCCGTCCGCCGGCGGGCGAATTTTCGGAGCGCACCCTCGCGCAGACACAGGAGCTGGGCTACAAGAGCGTCTTCTGGAGCTATGCCTACGCCGACTGGGATCCGAACAACCAGATGGGGCCGGACAAAGCGCTGCCAAAAATCACCGCGGCGCTGCATCCCGGCGCAATCTACCTGCTGCACGCGGTTTCGCCGGACAACGCCGCGATTCTTGGCGACTTCATTGACGCCGCGCGGGAACAGGGATATGAATTTGCCCTTTACTCCTGAGAAAAATGACAAATCTGTAAAAACAGCCGACATTTTTGGGCGAAATCATTATGCAAAGTCATGATTTTGTTACGGATTCGACATTTTCTCTTGATTTTCGCCTGAATCTGCGCTATAATAAATTCTGTTCTCAAGAAATTGAGTCGTTACCCTCTTTTCTTTCCTATCGTTTTTATCGTCCCTGCAATAGTGGGGGCGATAATTTATTTTATCCGCAAAAATCTGGAAAATACCGGGACTCGAAAGGTCCCGGTATTTCTGTGTTATCCGAGCTGCTGCCGGATATCCTTTCCCAGAAAGCGCAGATAGACGCACTGCGCAAACAGGCGGGACACCACCCGCTGCCCATACTTGTCCTGCAATTCCTGGGTGGTCAGATTGCTGCTGAGGATGAGCGGCTTGCGCCGGGTGTTGAGCAGCTCGTAGATCGCCGACTGACCGAAAGCGGTGGAAAACTCCGCCCCCAGGTCGTCGAGGATGAGAAGGTCCGCTTCAACCATCTGCTGCATGGTCTGCTGGCTCCGCTCCCGGCGGAAACGCTCCTCTTCCACAGCGGAGAGGAAGCCCTGCGCCGAGCCGTAGAGGACGTCGTAGCCCCGCTCGATGACCCGTTTTGCGATGGCAAGGGAGAGATGGGTCTTGCCGAGACCCGTCGGCCCACAGAAAAAGAGGCCCTTTCCGGTCCCGGAAAAATTTTCCGCGTACTGCACGCAGTAGCGGTACACCTGCCCCATGTGTTCCCGCGGCGAAACGCCGCCGGCGGACGGATCGGGCTGCTGGTCATAGTAGCCGAGCCGGAAGCTGTCAAAATCCCGCAGCTCCAGCGCCGCGCTTTCGCCGAGTCTTTTCAGCAGCCACTCCCGCTCAAGCTGCCGGTAACAGGCGCAGGGCTTGCCGCCGGTAAAACCGCTGTCCTGACAGCGCGGGCAGGTGTAGTGCAGCTCCAGATAGTCCTCCGGATAGCCGCCTTTGCGCAGCAGTTCCCGCTCCATCGCCTGCATTTGCAGGTTGGCAGCGCGGAGCTTCTCGAGATTCTCCTCCAGTTTCCCGCCGCCGGTGAGGACGAGCTTGCTCAGCCGCACCGAGGTCAGCGCCAGTTCCTTGCGCAGGTCGATCACCTGCGGGATTTTGCGGGCGATCTCCTCCACGCGTTCGGCCTGCTGAATGCGGGCGCGGCTGCGGCGCTGTTCCAGCTCCTGCCGCACCGCCTCTCTCACCGAAAAATTCACGAGCTCTTCCCCCTTCCATCAAACTCCGGCACCGATAGTCCCCGCCGGTCCAGTTCCTCCAGGTCGTAGGACGGCTCCCAGCCCCTCTGTCCGCCTGCGGAAGTGCGGCCGCCGGAGGGGCGGCTGTCCCGGGCCGCGATGTCAGCCGGAGTGCGGATGCCCTTCTCGTTCCAGGATTTGAGAATGGAATTCATGTAGGGCAGGCTCAGCTTGTTGATGCTGTTGAGCGTCCGCTCGTAGGCGATGCGGATCATGTCCGGACCGTAGCCGAAGTTTTCCCGCCAGTTCTCAATAAAGCGGCGCTGCTCCGGAGTCAGCGGCCGGCCGCCCAGCCCCAGCAGGGCCACGATCTCCCGCTCCCCGTTCTTTTTGAGGTTGAGAGCGCGCAGCGCCTCTTCGGCCTGCGCGTGGGTGTTAATCCCCTGATCGGCCCAGCCGCCGCACATCCGCTGGATGTACTGGAAACTCGTCTTGCCGTTGGAAAAGCAGTACTCCACCGCCATCAGAATGACGTCGGCCGGCAACCCGTAGGACTCGTGAATGAAGAGCAGCGTCCGCTGCTGGGTGGAGGTAAGAACCGTCCCCATAACGGACTCCACCGCCGAAAACAGAAACTGAATATCCGGATTTCTGGCGGCACGCTCCGCAATCTCGGCGGTCGAAAGACTCTGAGAGGTCACGACAACCCGCGGCTGCCGCTCTTTTTCCGCGCTGCGCGGCTCCTCCTGCCTGGAAAAGATGCCATTTTGCACCCAATAGCCCACGGCCTCCTCCACGTCGCTCTCGGGAATGGAGAGCTTGCGGGCGATCTGCGCGGTGTCCACCCGGTTGGCGCGCAGCACGGCGAGCAGCACCTTGATGTAAATGCCGCTCGCGGCCGCGAGATGCTTGTCTACCACGTCGGTTGGAACGGCGAGGAAGGAGTGCAGGCTTCCCATATTCAGCTGAAGTTCCAATTCCCCGCCCTCCTCTCAGTACAAATCGCTGATATAGACGGCGTGCAGCTCGTTGCCGTCGTCAAAGCCCAGTTTCTTGTAATATTCCTGCCCGCCTTCGTCGCAGAGCAGCATCTTGACCGGGATGTCCCAGTAATGCGCGAGCATCCGCTTGATGAGGGTGGTGCCGATGGACTGCCCCTGGTACTCCGGGTCCACCAGCAGGTAGTGAAAGTACGCCGTCATGGAGTGGTCGGTCAGGGCGTTCATCAGCCCGACCAGCCGGTCGCCGTCCCAGGCGGAATAAACAGTGTCGGAGTGCTGCATGGCGGCCACCAGCTTCTGCGGAAAATGGCCGGATTCCCAGTTGACGCTCAGAAAAAGGCGTTCCAGCTCGCCCGCCGTAAAAGTCCGAATATCCTTATATACAATTTCCATAGAGGTCCTCCTTTGACCGGTAGAGAAAAGCACCGGCAGCGCGGCTACCGGTCCAGAAAAAACGATTTTACCAGGGCGAACGCCTCCCGGATACAGCTCGAAGGCAGAACCCAGCCCGGCGTCGGTGCGCCGCAGCTGCTCACCCGGGCGTAGCCCGCCCGTCTGGCCAGCATCCGGGCGCGGAAGCAGTGGAAGTCGGAAGTGATGATCTTGACCCGCAGGGCGGATATCTCCTGTCCGCTGTCCTCCTCGATCAGGGCGCGGGAGTACAGGAGATTTTCCATCGTGCTGGTGGAGTTCTCCTCCTGAATCACCCGTTCCGGCGGAATGCCCTGCTCGAGCAGGTAACTCCCCATCGCCTCTGCCTCCGGAACCGCCTCATTCCAGCCCTGGCCGCCGGAGACCACAATAACCTCGCCCTGCTCGCAGGAGACCGCCGTCTCCATCCGCAGCAGGAGGGTGAGGCTCATCTCCTCGCCGCGCAGCCCGGCTCCCAGAACCAGGATATAGTCCGCCGGTTCCCGATCCCTGTGCGCCGCCCCCGACAGAATCAGCCCTTCGAGGGCGAAAAAGACGGCGAGCCCCGCTGCTGTCAGCGGCAGCAGCACCTTTTTCACCCGGACCGCCGCAGGGCTCCCGCCGAAGCGGCGCTCCACCGCGCCGAGCAGGAGAAGCACCGCTCCCGCCGCGCAGAGCACGTTTGTGAAGCCGACCGTCCCCACAAAGCAGGTTGACAGCAGCCAGTAGAGGACAAGCAGTCCGCCCGCTCCGTACAACACCGCGCTGAGCATCAGCGCTCTCCGGCCGCAAACGGCTGGCTCCAGGCTATCCGGCCCTGCGCGTCGATCACCTCGGCCCGGACAAAGTTTTCGCCGGGCAGAAGGCGGTATTCTGCAAAGGTCAGGTTCTCTCCGCGGACAACCCGCTCCGACGACCAGACCCGGTTGGAGTAGAAAACCACCATCTCCGCCGGAGTGCAGGAGACGCGGAGGCATTTCCCGTCGAAGGAAACCTCCATCCGCGGCCCCTGAGAGGCATAGAACCGCCCCGCCCGCAGAGCGGAAAGGATCGCGTCCCGGCTCAATTCCTCCGCCTGCACGTAAATAAAGGAACGGCAGTCCTCTCCGGTGTAGGAATGCGCGTCATCCGCCGCAACCAGCGGCAGCAGCAGCCCGTTCGCCGCCACTGTATCCAGGACGACCCCCGAATCGGCCCGGCGCCCGTTCCAGGGGGTGCCGGACATGGTGTTGTAGATCTCGGAGGCGTCGATGCCGCGCAGCTTGATGATCTCATCCGGGCGGTTGAGCGACCAGGCGGGATGTGCGAGAATCGCGAACCCCTCTGCGGCGTGGATGGCGTCCAGAATCTGCCGGGCGGTGAGACCGGGCAATTTTTGCAGTGCCGGCTCCCGTTCTGCGCCGACCGACACAATATGGTAGATGCCGTTTTCCGCAAGGCCGTCCGCACCGGCGTCGTACTCGCATCCGGCCAGCAGCAGCATTCCGTCCGCCATGCCGCCGGGCGCGTATTTCCAGTGATCGGTCAGCGCCAGAAAGTCATAGCCGTGCGCCCGGTAAAGCGCAGCGGCCTCTTCCGGCGTTTTTACCCCGTCGGACCGGGTGGTGTGGGTGTGGAGGTTGCCCTTCCACCATCGTCTTCCCGCCGCATCCTGATACATCATCTCAGCCTCCTTTTCTGTGTATCCCTATTATACCAGTTTTCCGCCGCAAATACAAGATTTTCAAAGCAAACGGCAGAAACGCCCGGCAGCCTCTCGGCCGCCGGGCGTAATTTCTATCCGCGCGTCCCGCCGGATCAGACAATCCCCTGCGCCATCATTGCGTCGGCGATCTTTTCGAAGCCGGCAATGTTCGCGCCCATCACCAGATTGCCTTCATGGCCGTATTTCTTGGCGGCCTTCTCGGCGCTGTGGAAGATGTTGACCATAATTCCCTGGAGCTTCTGATCGACCTCTTCAAAGGTCCAGGAGTACCGCATCGAGTTCTGGCACATTTCGAGGCCGGAAGTGGCAACGCCGCCAGCGTTGGCCGCCTTTGCAGGCCCAAAGAGGACACCGGCGCCAAGGAACGCCTCGATTGCTTCGGGGGTAGAGGGCATGTTCGCGCCTTCGGCGACAGCCATCACGCCATTGGCGATCAGCGCCTTGGCGGACTCGCCGTCCAGCTCATTCTGGGTCGCACAGGGCAGTGCCACATCGCAGGGGATGGTCCAGATGCCGCGGCAGCCTTCGGTGTAAACGACGCCTTCCACACGCTTCGCGTATTCGGAAATACGGCCGCGCTCCACTTCCTTGATCTGCTTGACAACGTCGAGCTGAATGCCGTTCTTGTCATAGACATAGCCGTTGGAGTCAGAGAGGGCGACAACCTTCGCGCCGAACTCCTGCGCCTTTTCGGCGGCATAGATGGCGACGTTGCCGGAACCGGAGATGACGACGGTCTTGCCGGCCACCGAGTCGCCCTTCAGGCAGCGGAGCATCTCCTGAGTGAAGTACAGCAGGCCGTAGCCGGTGGCCTCCGTACGGGCCAGGCTGCCGCCGAAGCGCAGGCTCTTGCCGGTGAGGACGCCGGCGGTGAACTGGTTGCGCAGGCGCTTGTACTGGCCGAAAAGGAAGCCGATTTCCCGGCCGCCCACACCGATGTCACCGGCGGGCACGTCCATCTGGGCGCCGATATGGCGGTAGAGCTCGGTCATGAAAGACTGGCAGAAACGCATGATCTCGTTGTCGCTCTTGCCCTTGGGATTAAAATTGGAGCCGCCTTTGGCGCCGCCCAGCGGCAGCGAAGTCAGGCTATTCTTGAAGACCTGCTCAAAGCCCAAAAACTTGATAATCGAGGCGTTGACCGAAGGAT
>CALXIG010000197.1 GCA_944388305.1 uncultured Clostridia bacterium | reverse complement strand
GATAGTGGCTGGTGCGGACGGCGTTGACATTGTGCTCCTTCATGATGCGCAGGTCCTTCTGCATCTGCGCGGCGGTGACGGCATAGCCGCTCACCGGGTCGGAGTCGTGACGGTTGACACCGCGGAACTTGATGTTCTGGCCGTTCAGGTAAAGGACGCCGTTTTCGGTCTTCACTTCCCGCAGGCCGACCTTCTGGCGGATGGTCTCGCCGGGGGTGGTGAGGGTGAGGGTGTAGAGGGCGGGATGCTCGGCATTCCAGAGGTCCGCCTGTTCGACCGGGATGGAGAGCGGGCCGTCCGCCTCGCCGGAGGCGATTTCACAGCCGCAGGGCGCGGTCAGGGTGTAGCGCACCGGCATCTTCTCCCCGGAAAAATCGAAGGAGACCTCGACCCGGGCGGAGGTGTAACCGGCCGAAAGAGGGGTGCGGACGGTGAAGTCGCGGATGTGGTTTTCCGGCCGCCTGAGGAGGTAGACATCCCGGAAGATGCCGCTCATCCGCAGCTTGTCCTGGTCTTCGAGATAGCTGCCGTCGCACCATTTGAGGACAAGGACGGCGGCAGTGTTTTTACCGGAGCGGAGGAATTTCGTCACCTCAAACTCGCTGGTCGAGTGGGAGACCTGGCTGTAACCCACAAATTCGCCGTTTATCCAGAGGTAGAAGCAGGAGTCGACCCCTTCAAAGTTCAGGTAGTAGCGGAAATCCCCCTTCTCGCCGATGCAGAAGTCGCGGACATAGGCCCCGCAGGGGTTTTCCAACGGCACATAGGGCGGGTCGTAGGGGAAGGGGTAGCGGACGTTGGTATACTGATGCCGGTCGTGGCCGTGGTTCTGCCAGACCGAAGGGACGGGGATCTTTTCAAAACCGGCGCAGGGCTCTTCGTTCCAGTCCTCGCGCTCGATGGCGCGGACGTTCTCGTAGTAGCGGAAGTCCCACTCGCCGTTCAGCAGCTGGAAGCGGTCGGATTCCTCGCGGCAGGAAAAAGGCGCGGCGCCCTCCGAGGCGGGGATGTAGTAGGCGCGGTTGGGCTCGGTGTTCAGATGGAGCACACCGAGGGTTTCAAAGTAGTTTGTCACGATCATACATACACCTCATTTCGTTGTGCCGCAGCTTTTGTGCGGCTCTATCCCTATTATAGCGCCGGACGCGCCTGATTTCCATAGCGAAGATGCAACAAAATATGGACAAAATGATAGTCAGGCTGCCATTCGCCGTTCAAACTGGACATGGCTGGAAAAATCCGCTATACTGGATACGGGAGGGATGTGCCATGTTTCAGTTCACCGGCTACCTCGGGGAATTTGACGAGGAGCTTGTCCGGGAGGACGTCGATTTTCTGGTGACCAGCTGCGGCCACTACCGCCTCGAAAACCGGCCGGTTTTTGAGACGGTCCGCCCCGAGGGGCGGCTGGACTACCAGCTGCTCTTCGCGGCGGGCGGCAGCCTGTTTACCGGCGAGCCGGACTGTGAGGCGCGAATCGGCGCGGGGCAGGCGCTGTTGTTCCGTCCGGGGGAGCCACAGCGGTACCGTTATTTTCTGGCCGACGCGCCGGATGTGTTCTGGATGCACTTTACAGGACGGCAGGCAGAGAGAATTCTCGCGGCAAACGGGCTGGAGGGCCGCTGCTTCCGGGCCGGATTGCGCGGGGAGTATCCGGCTCTCTTTGAGCGGATGATCCGGGAGTTTCAGCTGCGGCGGCCGGGCTTTGCGCTGCTCTGTGCGGGCTGCGGGATGGAGCTGCTCGCCCTGATGGGGCGGGCGGCGCGGCAGGGGGACAGCTCGGACACCGACGAGGCGATGGAGGAGGTGCTCGCCCTGTTTCACCGGGACTTTCGGGAGGAGCTGCGGGTGGCCGACCTCGCCCGCCGGATGGGGATGAGCGAGTGCTGGTTCATCCGTTCCTTTAAAGCCCGGACCGGCATGACCCCGCAGCGCTACCTCACCCAGATCCGGCTGGGGCAGGCGCGGGAGCTGCTCAGCTCGTCCACCCTGAACATCGGGGAGATCGCCGCGGTCTGCGGGTATGAAAACGCTCTGTATTTCAGCCGCGTCTTCCGCAAGTACACCGGCCTTTCGCCGAGGGCGTTTCGGGAAAGCCGGCGGGAAGGGCTGTGAGCTTACAGCCGGCGCAGGCCCTCCACCACCGCCTCCACCGTCTCCTCCGCCGTTTTTCCGGTGCAGGAGACGGTCAGGCCGGCGTATTTTTCGTAGAGGGGCGTCCGCTCGGCATAGAGGTCGGCCATCGTTTCGCCGGGCGGCAGCGCGATGCCGCGGGTGCGGATGTTGCGCAGCCGCGCCATCATCTCCTCATAGGAGAGGGAGAGATAGACAAAGATTCCGTTTTGCCCGAGGTGCTCCATCGCCCTCTGCCGGTAGACGACGCTCCCGCCGGTCGCGATGACCGCGCCGGTACAGGAAACCGAACAGACGGCGGCCTCCTCGGCGTCCAGAAAGGCGCGCATTCCCCGGCTGTTGAGGATCTGCTGGAGCAGCGCGCCCTCCCGCCGCTGAATGACGAGGTCGGTGTCGAGAAATTCCACCCCGAGGGTTTTGGCCAGCAGAACGCCGGCGGTGCTTTTTCCGCAGCCGGGCATTCCGATGAGAACGATGTTTTTCATGCAGAAACTTCCTTTTTATTGAATTTTTGGAAGCCGGACGCTGGGGATTTCCCAAACAGCCGCCCGGACACCGGGATTATAGCATATTTTTTACCCGTTTGCAAGGACCTCCCCCGGCAGAATGTAACCGGCGTGGACATAGCCGAGGACGCCGCCCGCGTTGACGGTGTACCAGTCCTCCCACTGGCCATAGAGGATGACCTCGCTGCCGCGCGGAAGCCGCGCCAGGACAATGGAGGTGGTGCTCGGCCGCTGGCGGAGATTCAGGTTGCCCTGTTCGGTACTGACAGTGCCGAGCTGATGCGGCTCGATTGGATCCGCCCAGGGCAGCCCGAAGTATTCCACCAGCCCGCGCGCCGCCGCCTCCGCCATCGGCTCGATGTTCTCCCGGATCCACTGGGCGTCCTCCGGGTTGTCGTGATAGGCGAATTCGATGAGCACTGCGGGCGGAACCGTTTTGACCACCTCCCCCAGCCGGGTGGTCGGCAGGGCGCGGACCAGCTCGGGATAGGGATAGATCTCCCGCAGCCGGGCGGCGATCAGCTCGGCTGCGCGGCGTCCGTTCCGGCTGCCGCGGGCGTAGTAGACCTCCGCCCCCTGCCGGGTGCCCTCCTGCCCTTCGGGGGCGGCGTTGGTGTGCAGGGAGAGATAGAAATCGTAGTGCCCCTCCATCGACTGCTGAATGGAGGAGGCGGCGGTCATATCGGGAGTATTGCGGGTGTACCGGATGGTGTTCGCCTGGAGGAAGGGGACCATCGCGTCGGCGACGAGGTTCATGTAGTATTCCTCGTTTCCGCCGCCGCAATAGAGGTTGTATTCCTGAGTTGAAGGGCTTAAATAAATGCGCGGCAAGTCGCATCATCCTTTCCGTCTGGTTTCGCTTCTATTCTATGAGCGGGAGTGCGGGAAGGTTCCGCCGCAAAAAAAGTTGGCCGCCGCGGATTGCTCCGCAACGGCCTGATGGAAAGGTATAAAGAGGACAGCAAAATAAGAAGATGTTCAAGAACATATCTATATATTAGCCTATTTTTGCAAAAAAGTCAAGTGTTCTTGTGGATAACACCGAATTTTTATCGGAATATTCAAAAACGGCTCGAAATAATGTTGAATTTCCCTAACATTTATGCGATAATAAAGTGATAATAAATGGAAAAGAGGAGATCAGCATGAAATTTGCCACCTACAATATTCGCTGTGACTACGGGCAGGACGGAAAGAACAACTTCGACTGCCGCAAACCGCTGCTGCTGCGCAAAATCGCCGCTGAACAGCCCGATGCCATCGGTTTTCAGGAGGTGCTGCCGCATGTGCAGCGCTGGCTGCGGGATAATCTGACCGGTTATACCGTGGTGGGCTGCGGCCGGGACGCTGATTTCGGCGGGGAGGCGATGACCGTTGCCGTCCGCAACGAGACGGCGCAGCTGCTCGGCCTGTCCACCTTCTGGCTCTCGCCGGAGCCGTTCCGTCCGGGCTCCCGCTATGAGAACCAGAGCGACTGCCCCCGCATCTGTACGGTGGCGGAGCTGCTGGTGCAGGGGGCGCCCGGTCCGGTCCGGCTGTACAACACCCACCTCGACCACATCGGGGCTGAGGCGCGCAGGCTGGGGCTCACTCAGGTCCTCCGGCAGATGGAGTCTGACCTTTGCCGGCTGCCCATGCCCGCCCTGCTGATGGGAGACATGAACGCGGTGCCCGGCTCGCCCGAGCTTGCGCCGGCCGCAGAGTTCCCGGCCCTCGGCCTGAGCGACCTGACCGCCGGGATTCCCATCACCTTCCACAACTACGGCCTGCCGGGGGAGGATCCCTGCAAGATCGACTACATCTACGCCACCCCGCAGTTCCGGGCGGAGAAGGTGGAGCGCTGGATGGACGAAGAGGACGGTGTCTTCCTCTCCGATCATTATCCGGTCTGCGCCGAGGTCTCCCTCCGCTGAATCTTTTCGTAAAAACGGCCGCGCCGCCTCCGAAGCAGGGAGGCGGCGCGGCTTTTCAGATTTCCAGAATTTTCTCCCCTTCCGGCGTTGGAACGGTCATCCGCAGATGTCCCGCCTCCTTCGGGAAACGCGGCGAGAAGGCGAATCCCCTGCCGGGCTTTTCCGGCCGCAGGCCGGCGAGGTCTTCAATGAGAACGGCGATGGGCGCGCTCGCCCAGGGGTGGCAAAGGCTGGTATTCCACTTTTTCTCCGCACCCCAGGCTTCAAAGCAGGTGGTGCCGCCTTCCCGCACCATGTTGTACCAGGAATTTTCCCCGGTGGAGGTGATGAGGGCATAGGCGTCAGCCTCCCGCCCCAGGCGGCAGAGGCCCTTCAGAAGAAAGTAGGCCATATAGACGCCGCAGGCCATTCCCCGTCCGGCCAGGTAGTCTCCGACCGCCTTTTCGTACCCTTCCGGGATCAGCCCGTAAAAGGCGGGGAGGCAGTTGGAGTGAATGGCGGAATGGCTGCTCGTTTCGCAGTCCACATACCGCCCCAGATCCGGGCGGAAAAAGGCGCGGTTGAAGGCGTCCCGCAGTGCGGCAGCGCGCGGCTCCGGACAGAGACCGAGCTCCCGCTCCAGCTCTTCAACCGTCTGGACGCATCCGGTGTAGAAGGCGTTGATGACATTATGGCAGCCGGGCCCGACCGGTTTTTCCAGCGGAAAATCGTACCCGTCCCGCAGGTTGGCGGGCCAGTCGACCAGATTCCACTTGCCGTCCACCTGCTCGAGCAGGCCGTCGGGGCGGGCATACCGGGCAAAGTAGCGGAGCACCTCCCGGCAGGGACCGATCATCTTGGCGAGAAAATCCCGGTCGCCGGTGTAGTCGTAGTACCGCTTGACCGAGAGCGGAAACTGGAGCGAATAGTCTGCGATCTCCTGCATGAAGGAACCGGGCGCGACGGCCAGCATTCCGGGCGCGATGCGGAGGGACTGCACTTGGGCGTCAATGGCGCGGCGCAGCAGAGTGGGGTCGGCTGTGAGCAGCAGGTGGGAGGAACCGGTGATGGTCAAATCGCCGGTGTACTGCCCCTTTTCGCGGGAAGGACAGTCAAGAAAGGATTCCTGGCTGCCGTACTTCACGCCGTTTTTGCAGATGGTAAAGACCTGCTCCAGCACCGGGCCGCCGGAAAGGGAGGCCGCGCCTACGGGGAAGGGATGGTGCCGGACAGCGGCGGAAAAATCGAGCAGCTCGATCTCCCCTTCCGGGATCAGTTCCACATAGCGGAACGCCTTGTAGTCGTACTGGTCCAGCAGATTTTCCCCTTCCGCCAGCGTCCAGAACTCCTCGTAGTCACAGTTGCAGCGCATCTTCCAGCGGACGCTCCCGTCGGGGCTGCATTCCTCGCCGCAGCGGATGACGAGCCGGCTGCCATCCCGTCCGCGGGCGCGGATGCGCAGCGTGCCGGTAATTTCCTGCCCGAAATCGGCGAAAAATCCGCTGCCGCGGCGTTCAAACAGGACGGGGCGCCGTTCGGAAACCGTCACCGGGACAGCGGGGTCCGGGTGAAAGGTGTAGTCCGCCTCCTTGACGCAGCAGGGCCGCCAGGGATCGGGCGGGATCCGGCTGTCGACATCCTCCAGAAAGTTTGTGAGGTAGCCGGTGGTGCGCATCCCGGTGCGGCAGCGCTCGCGGGCGTACTCCCAGTCCGGCCCGGTCCACAGGACTGGACGGCCGTCGGCGAGAAGATCGGCGATCATTCCCTGCCGCAGATCGCCGCTGTTCCAGACCCGGTTAATCAGGCCCTGGTAGAAGACCCGGACCTCGATCTCATTTTCCCCCTCCCGAATCAGGCGGGCAATCTCATATTCATTGTAGTAATAGGCGAAAAAATAGCCGGGGGCAGGCCCCTGCCCGACAAATTCGCCGTTGACATAAAGCTTATAGTAGTCGTCCGCCGAGATCCGAAGGGTCAGGGCGGAAAAATTCCCCAGTTCCGCCCGGTCAAAGCGCTTTCGGACCCGGATGTGGAAGTTCTTAAGCGCCTCGTCGTGCAGCGGCTCGGTGAAGGGGGCGTGTTCGGGGTGAAACAGATCGAGCGGGGCGAGGTGCGCAAACTCCTCTGCGCAGATCCACGCGCCGCGAAAGGGGGCAAGGTGCTTCATCAAAACCCTTCTTTCCGGCTTTTATTGAATCGGGCGGACGCAACCGACGCCCAGGGCGCCGGGTCCGGTGTGACAGGCGATGCTGAGGGGCAGAGGCGTATTGTAGACCTCCTCGCCGGGGAAATACTCCCGCACGAGGCGGTTCCACTCCTCACCGGTCTCCGGATCGCCCGAATAGGCGGTCATCACCAGCGCGTCTCCGCCGAAGCTTGTTTCACGCTCTCTGGCCACTGCCTCCAGCATGATTTCTTTTGCGGTGCGGAGGCCGCGGACCTTTTTGAATGCGTCGAGTTTGCCGCCTTCGATCTTCAGGACCGGCTTGATCCCCAGCGCGTCCCCCAGCATGGCGCCGGCGGCGGTGACCCGTCCGCTCTTTTTCAGATATTTGAGGGTGTCGACCATGATGAGGATGCGGGCATTGTATGCGGTGCGGTCCAGTTCCTCGCAGATCCGCTCCGCCGGCAGTCCGCGGCTTTTCAGCAGCACCGCGTCGTAAACCGCCTGACGCAGGGTGGCGGAGATGCGCTTGTTGTCGGCGACAAAGACCCGTCCGGCGTATTCCGGCGCCTGCGCGAGGCTTTTCGCGACCGAGACGGCGCTGCTCAGACCGCTCGTCATGGGGATGTAGAGGACGGCCCTGGCCTCCTTTAACAGCTCGTCCCAGGCGTGCATGGTGTCGCCGGGGGAGGGCATGGAAGTCGAGACCTCGTCGTTTGCCTGAAGGCGCTGGTAAAACTCCCGCTGGGTCAGGGTGACGCCTTCGTAAAAAAGCTCCCCATTGATGTAGAAGGGCATGGCGAGCAGGTGCACGCCGATTTGATCAGCCTCTGCCTGGGTGATGCCGCTGTTGGTATCCGTTAGAATTGCAACCTGATTCATATCTGCATTCTCCATCTCATTTCCCGTCTGGGATTGTATCCGCCGGGCGCCGCCCGCGAATTTTGTACGGACCATTTTCATTATACCGCGTTTTTTCGAGCGATGCGTGAAAATTTTGTGAATACAGGTCCTTCTTCCCGGCAGAAAAAGGCGGCTGTTTTACAAAACTTTTACATTTGCCATACAGTTCGAATACGATAGTGTGCTTTCCGCTTGACAGAAAACAGGGTATAATCAAACTGTAATTAAGAAAAGGAGAGATTCCAAAATGAAAAAACTGACTTCCCTGATTCTGGCGGGCCTTATGGCGGCGATGATGCTGACTGCCTGCGGCGGCGATTCCAACACCTCCAGCGAAGAGTCCAGTGCTTCCACCACTTCTTCCGCTTCCACCGAAAGCTCCGAGGCGGAGCCCTCGTCTTCCGAAGAAAGCAGCGAGGAGGAAGAACTTTCCGGCACCGTTTCCATGTCCGGCTCCACCTCCATGGAAGTTGTCGCCAAAGCGCTTGGCGAGGCTTTTACTGCGATTTACCCCGACGTAACCGTTGACGTCCAGCTGGGCGGCTCCTCCACTGGCATTCAGAACGCGCTGGAAGGCGTTTCCGACATCGGCAACGTCAGCCGCGCCCTGGCGGAAGATGAGACCGGACTTGTCCCCCACGAGATCGCCCTGGACGGCATTGCGATGGCCATCAACCCTGCAAACGCCGTGGACAGCCTGACCCTCGACCAGGTCGCCGGCATCTACACCGGCGAGATCACCAACTGGTCTGAAGTGGGCGGCGAAGATATGGAAATTTATGTGGTTGGCCGCGAAGCCGGTTCCGGCACCCGCGATGCTTTCGAAGAGATTGTAGGCATCTCCGATATGGCTCAGTACGACTCCGAGCAGACCTCCACCGGCTCTGCCAAGACCACTGTTGCCACCACTCCCGGCGCCATCGGCTATGTTTCCTTCGACTCTGTCGACGACACTGTCAAGACCCTGAACATCAACGACGTGGCGATCTCTGTGGAGACCATTCAGGACGGCTCCTACGTCCTGCAGCGTCCCTTCGTCATGGTGACCAAGGAGGGCGCGGAGCTCTCCGACGTGGCGCAGGCGTTCCTCGACTACACCCTGAGCGATGAAGGCCAGGCGGTCTGCGAGCAGGTCGGCCTCGTCTCTGTCAACTGAGCGTTCTGAAACATCCATCGTGTGACGCAGTCAAGCACTGAGAATCAAGAAAGGATCGTCTGCATGACCATTGCTGAAACGAAACCCACCCTCACCTCTGCCAAGCGGGCGAAGGGGGCCGTGGAACGGATCATGAACGTCATCTTCTTTGTGTGCGGCATCGCTTCCATCCTCTGCGTAGCGGCGATCACCATTTACATGGTCATTTCCGGCCTCCCGGCTATCCGGGAGGTTGGCCTTTGGGAATTTTTGACGGGCACCGTCTGGGCCCCCACCGCGGAAAATCCGCAGTTCGGCATTCTTCCCATGATTCTGACCACGATTGCCGGCACCTTCGGCGCGATCATCATCGGCGCGCCGCTCGGGGTGCTGACGGCGGTGTTTATCTGCTACCTGGTCCCCAAGCGCGTGCAGAACTTCTGCACTGCGGCGGTGGAACTGCTTGCCGGCATCCCGTCTGTGATCTACGGCCTGGTTGGTATCACTTTGCTGTCCCCGCTGGTCGCCCGGATCTTTGATCTGCCCTCCGGCGCGTCGCTTTTCACCTCCGTTATCGTCCTGGCGGTGATGATTCTGCCCACCATCGTGAGCGTTTCCATCACTTCCCTGAAAGCGGTTCCCCAGGAATATTACGACGGCTCCCTGGCACTGGGCGCCACCACCATGACCTCGATTTTCAAGATGAACATCCGGGCCGCCAAATCCGGCATTATCACCGGCATCGTGCTGGGAATGGGCCGCGCCATCGGCGAGACCATGGCCATCATCATGGTGTCCGGCAACGTGGTGAATATGCCAAATCTCTTCGGAAGCGTGCGCTTCCTCACCACCGGGATTGTCTCCGAGATGAGCTATGCCGCCGGCCTGCACCGGCAGACGCTGTTCAGCATCGGACTCATCCTCTTTCTCTTCATCTTTGCCATCAACTTAATTCTCACCGGCATTCTGAAAAAAGGCTCCAAAGACTAATCGCTCCAAGCAAAAATAGAAAGGACTCGATGACATGACCGTCAACACCGCCGCGCGGCAGGCGCAAGCCATTGCCCGCAATCCCCGTTCTCTTACCGAAACCCGGTTCCGGCCGATGGATCTGGTTTTGCGGTGTATCTCCGTTTTCGCCGGGGCGCTCACCCTCTTCCTCGTTGCAGGGCTCATCCTCTACATCCTGGCCACCGGGCTTCCCAATGTGACCTGGGAGTTTCTCACTACCGAAGAGAGCGCCCTGAACCGTACCTACGGCATTCTCCCCAATATCATCAACACCGTTTATGTGATCGTCATCACCCTGGTGGTGGCCGCTCCCCTGGGCGTGGGCGGTGCCATCTACCTCAATGAGTATGCCAAACGCGGCCGCCTGACGAGGATCATCGAGTTCACCACTGAAGCGCTGGCCGGTATTCCCTCCATCATCTACGGCCTGTTCGGCATGATGGTCTTCAACAACACCTTCGGCTTCGGCTATTCCATCCTTTCCGGCTGCCTGACCCTGGCGATCATGGTGCTCCCCACCATCATCCGCACCACTCAGGAAGCGCTGCGCACTGTCCCCACCGGCTATCGGGAGGGCGCTGCGGGGCTTGGCGCCTCCAAATGGCACACCATCCGCACCATCCTCATCCCCTGCTGCAAGGGCGGCATCATCACCTCTCTCATTTTGAGCATCGGACGCATCGTCGGCGAATCCGCGGCCCTTATCTTCACTGCCGGTATCGCCGCCAACCTCCCCACCAACTGGTTTACCCACGCCACTACCTCCGGCGCGACCTTTGCCGTCCAGCTTTACCAGTACGCCGATCAGGGCCGCAACGAAGTGAGTTTCGCCATCGCCGCCGTGCTGGTACTCCTGGTGCTCGCCATCAACTTCCTCGCCCGTCTGTGCAGCGGCCGGAAAAAAGCTTGAATCCCTTCTCCGGGCGGCAGACCAGCCGCCCTTTTTTGTTGGAAACCTCAATTTACTCAAGGAAAGGAATTATTCAGTTATGACCGATAAAATGTCCGCGTCTCATCTTAATTTTTATTACGGCAGCTCGCTCGCTCTGAAGGATGTCACCCTTCCCATCCGGGAAAACCGGGTCACCGCCTTCATTGGCCCCTCCGGCTGCGGAAAATCCACCTTCCTGCGCACCTTAAACCGCATGAATGACCTCATCGAGGGCACGCGCGCCGAAGGCGAGGTCCTTCTGGACGGGGAAGATGTCTACGGTCCCGATGTGGACGTCACCACCCTGCGCAAACGGGTCGGCATGGTCTTTCAGCGTCCCAACCCCTTCCCCATGAGCATCTATGACAACATTGCCTACGGTCCCCGTCTCCACGGCATCCGCAAAAAAGGGGAACTCGATGAAATCGTAGAGCGCAGCTTACAGGGCGCAGCCCTCTTTGACGAGGTTAAGGACCGCCTCAAACGCTCTGCGCTCTCCCTCTCCGGCGGCCAGCAGCAGCGCCTCTGCATTGCCCGCGCTCTCGCCGTTGAGCCGGAGGTTCTCCTGATGGATGAACCCACCGCAGCGCTCGACCCCATCTCCACTCAGAAGGTGGAGGAGCTCATTCTGGAGCTTCGGCGGCACTACACCGTGGCCATCGTCACCCACAACATGCAGCAGGCGGCCCGCGTCTCCGATTTCACCGCTTTCTTCCTTCTGGGCGAGATGGTGGAGTTCGGCGAGACCGATCAGATCTTTAACGCCCCCTTTGACAAACGGACTGCGGACTACATCGGAGGTCATTTCGGTTGATTTTTGCTTGCAAACCGGGTCCGGGCGTGGTATACTGAACTTATTGTAATCCCACCCGTCCGAGACAGGAGGAAACTGCTTTGGCCATGATTTATATCGTAGAAGACGACGACAATATCCGCCAGCTGGTGTCGACTGCCCTGCAGGCTTTCGGTTACGAGGTGACGGCCTTCGAAAATGCGGCATCCTGCCTGGAGGCGCTCCGGCAGAACGCGCCGGATCTGCTGCTGTTTGACATCATGCTGCCCGATATCGACGGCATCGAGGCGGTCAAGCGGATTCGCCGGAATTCCGCGTTTGCCGATCTTCCCATCATGATGCTGACCGCAAAGGATTCCGAGCTGGACAAGGTGACCGGCCTGTACGCCGGCGCCGACGATTACCTCACCAAGCCGTTCGGCATTCTGGAGCTGAAGGCGCGGGTGCAGGCCCTGCTTCGCCGCACGACCCGCAGCCGCCGGCCCACGCTGCTGACCGGTCAGGATCTGAAGCTCAACTGCGACACCCGGGACGTTTTCCGCGGAGACGAGCGCATCGAGCTGACCTTTAAGGAATTTGAACTGCTGAAGCTCCTGATGGAGAATACCGATCGCGTGATGAGCCGCGCGGAATTGCTGAACCTCGTATGGGGCATTGATTTCGAAGGGGAGACCCGCACGCTGGACATGCACATCCGCACCCTTCGCCAGAAACTGGGGGATGACGCGGAAAATCCCCGCTATATCCACACCGTCCGCGGCGTTGGATACCGGTTCTGCGAGTGATTCCGGATCCCATTGGAAAGGACTGTCTGCCATGAGACCCAAACAGTTGGACTGGATCAAATACCTGCTCCCCGCTCTTCTGGGCGGAGGGCTTTCCTTTTGCGGTCTGATGGCCTGGCTGAATCAGGATGAGGTGCACCGCTTTGTGCTCTGGTTCGGCGCGGCGGCGGTTTGTCTGCTTCTCCTCGTTCTGCTGGTCCGGTGGTTCGCCTCCCGCGATTCCGCTCAGAAGCTGCGGGAGGACATCGCGCGCATCAACCGCCTGCTCGATGAAAATGAAGAGGATTACGCGCTGATGCCGGTCAGCGGCAGCCTGAGCATCGAGCTGACCGGATTAAACCAGCATCTGCGCACCCTGAGCAACCGGCTTCGCCTTCTGCACGCGAGCTACCAGACGCAGGATAAGCAGTTCCGCTATATTTTTTCCCGCCTGAACGAGGGCTTCATTCTCCTCGACCTGAATCAGCGGATCCTCAGCTACAACCACGTGGCGGAAAAGGTCCTCGCCTTTCCCTTTGAGGGGGAACACCGCCAGATTTGGGAAGTGGTGAAGGAGGAGTCCATTCTGAAGGGAGCGGCGCGGGTTCTGGAGACCGCGAAAAAAGAGGTGTTCGACCTCACGACTGAGGAGGGCAGTGTTTACGCGGTACAGATCCGCATGGTCACCCCCAGTGAGGAGCAGCGGCGCGGCGGCATCCTCATCATTTTGCTGGATGTGACCGCGGAACGGAGCGCGCTGCGGCAGCGGCAGGACTTTTTTTCCAACGCCTCTCACGAGCTGCGCACCCCGATTACTTCGATCCTGGGTTTTTCCGAGATGTTGGAAAACGGCCTCATTTCCGACCCGGATCAGGCGGCGCAGAGCATCCGCATCATTCGCCGGGAGGCGGAGCGGATGTCCCGCGTCATTGACGACCTTCTGTTCATCACCAAGCTGGAAAACGAAGGAGAGGCGGTCGACGCCCCGCCTCTCAACGTGCGGGAGGTGGCGGTCGAAATTCAGGAGAGCCTCGCCCCCGCCATGCAGAGCAAAAATATCACGATGGAAGTTTCGGGCGGAAATTTTCTGGTCGCCATGCCCTACAGCCACCTGCACAGCCTGCTGGCCAACCTCATGCAGAACGCGGTCAAGTACAACGTCGAAGGCGGTTTTGTCTGGGTGCGGCTTGAGACGGACGGCGCCCGGCTCAATATCGGCGTTCGGGACACCGGCATCGGCATACCGCCCGAGATGAAAAGCCGGGTGTTCGAGCGCTTCTTCCGGGTGGATAAGGGCCGCAGCCGCAATGTCGGCGGGACCGGGCTGGGGCTTTCCATCGTCAAGCATCTGGTCACTCTTTACCACGGCAGCATCACCTTGGAGAGCACTCCCGGCAAGGGCAGTTTTTTCCACCTGATGCTGCGCTGTCCGCGCGTGTCGGTGATGCCGGCCCCACATCCGGCGGAAACGGGCGCTGCCTCCACCGGCAGCAGATAAAAACCAGGGCTTCCCTGTGAAAAGGGGAACCCTGGTTTTTTGCTGCCGTTTTGTGACCGCCGGTTCAGTCTTTCTCTCCGGCGGGGGAGTCTTCCGGCTTTTCCGCCTCCATCGGAAGGGGAAAGCCGCTCCGTTCCGGATTGTCGCTTTCGACCGCTTCCGTCATCAGGCGGATCATTTCCAGCACACTGCGGAACTGCTGGGTGACACCTTTATTCACCCAGGTGATGGTTCCCTGCCAGGTTGCGTGCTGCCGGAACTGCACATGGACGAGAAAAGAGGCTTTTTCTTTGGATTTCTCCAGCTCGGGAGGCACCGGATTCATAAAATCACCACCTGTTTTCAACTGTGACAAGCGTTTTGACCGTTTTTTGACTGTGGGACGAAAAGAGCGGTAAGTATTTGCGGCCTGCGGGAAGGAGAGCTGGTCGTAAATCTGCTCCAAAACCGACATCAGTTCGACAACGTCGCGAAAATAAAAAATTCTGTTTCCATAAGGGTGGAAAATGGTGCCGGCCAGCACCTGGTTTTCGTAGGAATAAATTTTCATGACAACGCGGGCGGAAGCGCTGGTCACCAAACTTCTCACGCTTTTCGTCATGCTCTCACCCCATATTTCCACTTTTTTGCATTTCCCTACTTCTATTATACAGGATACTGGTCACACGGCGGTCACAAAACGACAAATTTTTTGGAAAATCTTTAACCTTCCATACTTTTTTATTATTAAAATAATAGGAAAAATCTATCCATATGATTTTCAGGCCGCTTCGCCGCCAATGTGACCGATTTCGCGGCCAAAGCGGGTTTATAATAGGGACAGGAAGGGGGGAGGCAGATCGTTATCATCTATGCGGACGTCCTGGTGGGCCTGAACCTGTACGTCACCTGGTTTCTGCTTCTGGCGGCCGAGCAACTGTCCGGCCGCCGCTGCAAGACCTGGCGGAGAGGACTGGCGGCGCTTGCCGGCGGGCTTTCTTCCCTGGCGATTTTTCTGCCCGAGCTGCCGTTTGGAGTGCTGTTCTGCCTGAAAGCGGGGCTTGCCGCGGGGATTACCGCGATTGCGGGCGGCCGGGAGAGCTTCCTGCGCCGGACCGCCTTTTTTCTGGGCGCGAATTTTCTCTTTGCCGGGGTGATGATTGCCCTCTGGCTGCTGGCCGCGCCGCCGCGGCTGGTGATTCGAAACGGCTGCGTCTACTACCACATCCCCGCCATGACGCTCGCTGTCTCCACCATTCTCGCATACGGCGCGGCGCGCCTGCTCGTCTGGCTGCGCCGCCGCGGGACAACCGATGTGGAGCGTGCCGCAGTGCGGGTGGGGCTAAACGGCCGGGAGGCGGTGCTGGAGGTTTTTCACGACAGCGGCAACCGGCTGCGCGGCATCGGAGGGACGCCGGTGGTGGTCTGTGACCCGAAGGCGCTGGAAGGGCTGGTTCCGCCGGAGCTCGCCGCGGCGCTCCGCCATCCGGGACAGCCGGCGGGCGGGGAGTGGGGGAAGCGGGTGCAGCTCGTTCCCTGCGAGACGGTGAGCGGGAGCGGCCTGCTGGCCGCTTTCACGCCGGATTTTTTTCGGGCCGGGCCGGACGGCGGGGAAGTCCGCTGCCTGCTGGCGGTGTCGCGGGAGCCGCTCCACGGCGATTTTCAGGCGGTGGCAGGCGACGAAATTTTTGCGCAGCTTTCTCTGCGCGGAAAGGAAGGAGATCATGCTGGAAAAATGGAGAAGCCTCGCGGGAGCGGCGCGGCTGTGGCTGCTGCGAAAGCTCGGGCTGCTTCCCCGCTGCGACTACATAAACGGCGCGCAGAGCCTCCCGCCTCCGCTGACGCGGGAGGAGGAACAGCAGGTGCTCGCCCGCCTGCAAAATGAGCCGGAACGGGCGCGGGAAATCCTCATCACCCGCAACCTGCGGCTGGTCGTCTATATCGCGCGGCGGTTTGAGAATACGGGGGTCAATCTGGAGGACCTGATTTCCATCGGGACAATCGGTCTCATCAAGGGGGTGAACACCTTTTCGGTCGGCAAGAACATCAAGCTGGCGACCTATGCCTCCCGCTGTATCGAAAACGAGATTCTCATGCACCTGCGCAAGATCAGCCGGCAGCGGGAGGAAATTTCCCTCGACGAGCCGCTCAACGTCGACTGGGACGGCAACGAACTGCTGCTGTCGGATGTGCTCGGCACCGAGGGGGACGCCATCCATCGGGAAATGGAGAACGAGGCGGAAAAGTCTGCCCTGGCCCGCTGCATCGACGGGCTGAGCAGCCGGGAGAAACTCATCATGCAGCTCCGCTTCGGACTCACCGGCAAGCCGGAACAGACGCAGAAGGAGGTGGCGGACCGCATCGGCATTTCGCAGTCCTACATTTCCAGGCTGGAAAAGCGCATCATTCAGCGCCTGAAGGGGGAGATGGAGAAACAGTTTTAGCCAAATATCGGAATATCTGCATAAAATCCGGAAAGAATTCCAAAAAAAGCGGCCGCCCCGTCTGGTATAATGAGGATATACCAAGGATGCGAGGAGGCCGTTTTTATGCTTTACTGGAAACAGGACATCGAAGAAATTGTCGAGCGCTACAGGCGCATCAACCGCCGCGGCTGTACCGGCGCGCTGATCGAGGTGATCGCCGTCCGCGAGCTGGAGGAGGGGCTGCCGCGCGTCCGTCCGCTGAAGGAGTGGAACTTTGACGCTGAGCTGCCCGCTTTTATCGACGCCAATCTCGCCCGCGCCAACGCCCTCTGGAGCCGGCGGACCGCCCTTATGGACGACACCATTCCCTCCATGTATCCGCGCTTCGGCATCGCCGAACACAGCGCCTACCTGGGCGGGGAGGTGACGGTCGAGGAGACGACAAGCTACCACATCCCCTTTCTGCATGACCTGAAGGAGGCGGACAGCATTCACGCCGACCCGCAGAACCGCTGGTTCCGGTACGTCATGGACGGGATGCGGCTGATTCGGGAGCGCGGACAGGGAAAGATCGCCTCCCGGCTGCGGGGCGGGTGCAGCCCCACCGAGCTCGCCAATTTTATCCGCGGAAACGATCTGTTCACCGACTTTTACGACAGTCCCGAGGAGGTCCACCATCTGCTGGAAAAATGTACCGAGGCTGAAGGGTGGTTTCTGCGCCAGCAGCTCGCCCAGGCCGAGCCGTTTTACGGCGGCATTCTCGAGGGAATGGGCATCTGGCTGCCGCAGGGGGGAATCGGCCACCTGTCGGAGGACTGGTCCTATATGTGCTCTCCCGCCATGTACGAGGAATTCGGACGCCCCTACACCGAAAAGCTGATCGAGCCGTACACCGAGGCGCTGATGCACCTGCATGGCGGCGGCGCGCATGTCATTCCCGGCGTGGCGGCGATTGACAAGATCACCTACATCCAGATTGTGCAGGACCCCAACCAGCCCGCGCCGGCCGAGATCTGCCGCCGGTACGCGGACGCCCTGCGCGATAAGGTGGTCATCCTGGTGGCGACGCCCCGGGAGGTGTGGGAGAACGCAGATTTTCTGCGCGGACGCCGCACCATTTTGCAGGTCGAGACGGACACGCTCGAGGAGGCGCAGGAGATCACCGCCTTTGTCCGCCGGGAACTGCCGCTGACAGAATAAATTCGCTACCGGCGTTCGCCGTCCGCCTGTTCCCGGTGGGCGGCGGCGTATTTTTTCGGCGGGCTGCCGGTGATCTGGCGGAAGGTGCGGCTGAAGTGCGTGAGATTGCCGAATCCCGCGCCGCTGCACGCCTCGTCGACCGAGCATCCGGCGATGAGCAGATCCTTTGCCTTGCGGATGCGGCAGTTCAGGATGTACTGGGCGGGAGTCGTGCCGGTGATCTGGCGGAAAAGCGTACACAGGTAGTGCGGACTGATGTAAAAACGCGCGGAGAGGGCGCCCAGCGAGAGATCTCCGGTCAGATTGTGGTGAATGTAGCGGAGAATCCGATATACGCGGCTGTAGGTTTCCCCCGCAGCCACTGTCTTCCCGATTCCGTGGGCCGCCAGATACAGGCGGTTGATTTCGAGCAGAAGCTGTCCCAGCTCAAAGCGGATGGCGAGCGGGCGGCCCCATTCCGCGGATGGCGCGGAAAGAGCGATCAGACGGTCCATCCGTCCGGCGAGGGCAGCCGTCTGCTTTTCGTCCAGAGAGAGCAGCTGGGCGTTCGGAAAGGGCCGGAAAAAGAAACAGCTCAGCAGGTTGTGCTGCGCGGTGGAGAGCGCGTCCGCGTAGTCCGGAGGGAAAAAGAGCACATAGCGCCCCGCCTCCTCTTCGGACACAAAGGAAAAACGGTGCAGGTCCATGCTGCCCAGCAGGACGAGGGAACCGGGCCCCAGCGGGTGCGGTTCCTCCCCCAGAATCAGCCGTCCGCGGCCGTTCGGGAGCAGGACAATTTCAAACTGATCGTGCAGGTGGCAGCGGGACATCTGCGGGAGGCTCCGGCGGTAAACGGCGGAAAAATCCTCCGGCAGAATGTCGCGGTAAAGCGAGAGATCCATTCTATCCTCCCCAAAACAAAACGGGCGGACCAGCGTCCGCCCGCGAGATCAGAAGCGGCGTCTGGTTTTCCGGCGCCGTCTTTTGGATTTCCGGTTGTTGTAGAGAATGGCAAAGGCGATATAGGCGGCCACCAGCAGGAGCAGCAGCGCGACGGCCAGCTTGAACCAGATCGAGCTGAAGAAGTTCTGGATGCTGCGGAGGATGGCGAGCCAGGTGCTCTTTTCGACGTCCTGTCCGGAGACCAGATTGACGGTGGCGATGGTGGTGTCGGCGAGCTTGAGCTCCATCGTGCCGAGAACCTGTCCCGCCTGAATCGGCGCGTCGTAAGAATCCTCGAGATGGATCACCTTCTGGAGGGAGCTCATGTCGATGTCGTTGCGCATGAGATAGTCCACATCCCGGTCGGGGAAGACGGTGATCGCGTCGACATCGCTGGCCAGTTCGACTTTGACCTCGTCGATATCGGTGGAGGTCTTGACGACCGAGCGGACCGACCAGTTGTTGAACGCCCATTCGTAGAGCTGTTTCGCGTCCACAAAGGACATGTTGTCGGTGATTTCGTCGCCGTTGTCGTAGTAGATCTGGGCGTTCATGGTGACGAGGGTGTAGGAGTAGGCGTCCCTGACCGCGGTAGAAGCGAGATTCCGCCCGGTGGAGGAGGTGCCCGTCTTGCCCGCGGTCATATTGGCGTAGTAGGTGCTGCTGCTCTCGTTGAGCATGGTGTCGGTGTGGGAGATGGTGCGCTCGGAGGCGTGCATGTTGGTGGCGGGCATGGTGTAGGAGACAGTCGAGGCGATTTCAGCGAAAATGGGGTAGTTCTCCATCGCATAGCTGAAAATCAGGTACATGTCCTTTGCGGTGGAGTAGGAGTCGTCGTTGGGGAGTCCGTGCGGGTTTGCGAAGTGGGTGTTGACCGCGCCGAGCTCGGCAGCCTTGTCGTTCATCATCTGAACAAAGGAACTGATGTCCCCGTTTCCGATGTAGTCGGCGATGATGTTGGCACACTCGCAGGCGGAACGGAGAATCATGGCGTAGAGCAGGTCGATCATCCGCGCTTCCTCGCGGTGGCGCATGTCGACATTCGCGGCGCCCATGTTGAAAATCTCGTCGAAGATATAGGGCTGGGCGGTGACCATCGTGTTCTCCAGGTCAGGACAGTTTTCAATGGCGATGATGGCGGTCATGATTGTGGCGAGAGAGGCGGGGTCGAATTTCTGGTCGGCATTTTTTTCATAGACGACGATACCGGACTCATTATTGACCAGATAGACCGCCTCGCTCGAGACATCAAAGCCCAATTCAGGGTCTGTCTCCGCGTGGACCGCCGGGACAAAGACAGTGACCATCAGGAGAAAGGCGGTCAGCACCGCCGCGATTTTTTTCATGGAACATCCTCCTCTATTGTATGGGGAATCCCCGGTTTCTTTCAATATGTGCGATCACTATCAGTATACCATAAAATTTTATGCAAGAAAAGGGATTTTTCGAGATTTATCGGGAGAAAACCCTTAATTTTTTGTTTCGTCTGACAGGGTGCAGGGGGTGGAAAAACCGGGGGTAAAATGCAGCCCGTACTCTTCGTCGATGAAGATTGCCTCCACCCCGGCGGAAACGGCGAGCTCCATTCCCTTTTCCAGTCCGAGGACAAAGCAGGCGGTGCTTAAAGCGTCGCCCTCCATCGAGCTGTCCGAGAGGATGGTGACCGAAAGCAGGCCGCTGTCGCAGGGATAGCCGGTCTCCGGGTCGAGCAGGTGGTGGTAGAAGACGCCGTCTTCCTCAAAGCAGCGCTCGTAGACCCCGGAGGTGACAACCGACCGGTCCACCACTTCGAGGACAGCCATGCTGTCGGAGGCGTCCGAAAACGGGCGCCGTATGCCGATGCGGAAGGGGGTCCCGTCCGGCTTGCCGCCGACACAGAGGACGTTGCCCCCCAGGTCGATGATGGCGCTTTCCACCCCGTTTTCCTGGAGGAATTCCTTTAGGCGGTCGGCGATGTAGCCCTTGGCGATGGCGCCGGGGTCGATTTGGGTCCCGGCGGGGAGGGAGATCCGGTCCCCATTTTGCTCCACCTTTTCCCAGCCGACGGTGGGCAGGGCCGCGGCGATGGCGGCGGGGTCGGGGACTTCCCCTTCACCGGAGGAAAAATCCCAGAGGGCGGAAACCGCGCCGATGGTCAGGTCGAAAGCTCCGTCCGAGAGCGCGCTGTACCGCAGTCCCTCCGAGAGGAGGGCGCAGGTGCCGGGCGAAAGGGAGGAGATTTCCCCGCGGTTCAGGCGTGAGATTTCGCTGTCGGGCAGGGTGCGGCTGAAAAGCTGCTCGTACCCGCCGCAGAGCTCCATGCAGCGGTCGAGCAGGGAACGGTCGGAGGAATCGTAGAGTGTGACGGTGACCGCGGTGTCGAGCTGCAGCCCGGTCTCAGAGAGCGGCTCCTGCGGCGGCCGGCCGCGGAACAGGGCGATGCCGCAGAGAATCCCGGCGGCTGCCAGGAAGAGAGCGGGCGGCAGAATTTTTCGGAAAGCAGGTTTCATGCAGACGCTCCTTTTGGGTGATTGTCCTTATTGTACCACATTTTGGCGGGACGATACAAGACGGCATTTTCCGCGCGGCGGTGGAATACAATGAGAATGATGCGGGAATGCGCCGGTTTGGAAAGATCTGGACTGATTTTGTCGGGAAAACGGTTGAAAAGGGAGGGTTTCTATGCTATAATTATTTAGTTAATAAGATGGAGGACCGCGCCCAGCGGCCTCTCCCGGAATTTTGCCCCGTTTTTCGCCCGCTCCGGACGGCCGGGGATACAGGAGGATTCAGTTATGGCAAAAAAACGCATCGCTGTAATTTTCGGCGGCGCATCTTCGGAATATGAGGTTTCCTGCCTCTCCGCCAGTTCTGTGATCGCGAATATCCCCGCCGAGGAGTACGAGATCATCTGCATCGGCATCACCAGAAAAGGAACCTGGCTGTTCTATCCCGGCGAATGGGATCTCATTTCGAACGGCGACTGGGAGAAACACCCCGACTGCTGTCCCTGCATGGTCACGCTGGGCAGCGCCAAGAAGGGAATTTACAAGGTGCTGGACGATCAGTCGGTTTCCTTCCTCGCGATCGACTGCTTTTTCCCTGTTCTGCACGGCAAAAACGGGGAGGACGGCACAATTCAGGGCCTGTTTGAGATGAGCATGATCCCCTATGTCGGCTGCGACACCTGCTCCTCCGCCCTCTGCATGGATAAGGCATACACCCACACCGTCCTCGAGGCATCCGGCATCCACATGACCCCATGGATCCTCTGCCGGCGGTCCGACCGGTTCCGCCCTGAGCAGATCGCCCAGAAGGTGGTCGACAGCTTCGGGTTCCCCGTTTTTGTCAAGCCCGCCAACGCCGGTTCTTCGGTTGGGGTCTCCAAGGCCCGGGACGAAAACGAGCTTGAGCAGGCCGTCAAGCTTGCCTTCGTCCACGACGACAAAGTCCTGATCGAAAAGGCGGTCAACGGCATCGAGGTGGAGTGCGCCGTTCTCGGAAACAGCGAGCCGGAGGCTTCCATCCTGGGCGAGATCACCCCGGCCAACGAATTTTACGACTATGAGGCCAAATACGAGAGCGAGAATTCCGAACTGCACATTCCCGCCCGGATCAGCCAGGAGCTTTCCTACCAGATTCGCGCCATTGCGGTGGAGGCGTTCAAGGCGATGGGCTGCACCGGCCTTGCGCGCATCGACTTTTTTGTAAATCCCCTCACCGGTGAGATCACCCTGAACGAGTTAAACACCATGCCCGGCTTTACAAATATCAGCATGTACCCCAAGCTGTGGGCGGCGACCGGCCTTTCCTATGGCGCGCTGCTCGACCGGCTGATCACCCTCGCAATGGAAAGGGCTGAAATGAATGGATAACCGCCCCATCGGCGTTCTGGATTCCGGCATGGGGGGATTGACCGCCGTGCGGGAGCTGCTGAAGCTCCTGCCCCATGAGGATATCGTCTATTTCGGTGATACCGGGCGGGTTCCCTACGGCACCCGCAGCGCCGAAATTGTCACCCACTACGCCCTCCAGGATATCAACTTCCTGCTCGGGCGGCAGGTGAAGATGGTTATCGCCGCCTGTGGCACCGTGACGACCACCCTCCCCGCCAGCCTGACCACGCGGTTCGATTTCCCCTACACCGGCGTCCTCTTCCCCACGGTGGAGGCGGCGCTCGCCGCCACCAGAACCGGGAGAATCGGCGTTATCGCCACCGCCACCACCATTCGCACCGGCGCCTATGAGCGCGAGCTGAAAAAGCTGGACCCGTCAGTTGCGGTGGTCTCCGCGGCCTGCCCGCTTTTCGTGCCGCTGGTGGAAAACGGCTTTGTGGAGCGGGACAATGAAGTGACCCGCCTGGTCGCCCGGCAGTATCTCTCGGAAATTCGGGCGGCGGGGGTGGATACGCTCATTCTGGGCTGCACGCACTATCCGGTGATCGCGCCGCTCATCGGCGATGTCATGGGGGAAAATGTGCGCCTGATCGACTCGGGCAAGGCCGCGGCCGATTACGCAAAGACGCTGCTCGCGGAGGAGAACCTGCTTGCGGACCGCAGGACAGCGGGGCGGTGCAGCTACTTTGTCAGCGACGCGCCGGAGGATTTTGCCCGGAATGCCTCCATTTTTCTGGGGGAGCGCTTTGACGGGCGGGTGGACCGGATTGAAATTACCAGTTATCCAGATACCATATAAGAAAGGAAGCGCCATGAAACAGGATGTGAACATCTCCATTCGGGGGACCTACACCGCCGAGGATGAGAGCACGACGACCGAGCTGTTCACGCTGGGAAGCCTGTGCAGAAAAAACGGGCATTATTACATTACCTATCGGGAGACGGAGACCACCGGCTTTGAAGGCTGCGTGACCACCATGAAGGTGGAGCAGGAGCGGGTGACTGTCATCCGCAGGGGACCGACCACCTCCCACCTCGTGCTGCAAAAAGGTGTGCGCAATATCGGACGCTATGAGATGATGGGCAATCCGATGGATATCGGCGTCTACACCAACGGCCTGGAGGCGAACCTGAATGACGACGGCGGAATGCTGCACCTCAAATACACAATGGATATGAATTCCAACTTTCTGAGCGAAAACGAGCTGGAAATTTCTGTTACAAAAGCATAAACGCCTGCTACGCGGCAATTTTGAGATAAAGGAAAGGATTTTGAAAATGGCCAACCCAGTTTTAGACGCGAAAAACGAATGCCGGGCCCTGCTGGAGAGCGCCCGGAAAGCCTGCGCCGCTTCCGGAAAGCTGCCGGAAGGAGATTTTCCGGAATATGTGGTGGAAATTCCCAATGATACGGCCCACGGCGATTTTGCCGCAAACGCTGCCATGGTCTCCGCCCGGACTTTCCGCAAGGCGCCGAAGATGATCGCCGACGCGCTCGTCTCCGAGATGACGCTGGACGGCAGCTCCTTTGCCAGGGTCGAGGTCGCCGGCCCCGGCTTCATCAACTTCACCCTCGCCCCCGGCTGGTTTGCCCGCACGGTGAAAAGCGTGCTGGAAGAAGGGGAAGGCTACGGCCGCACGAATTTCGGCGAAGGCAAACGGGTGCTGGTGGAATTCGTCTCCGCCAATCCCACCGGCCCGATGCACATCGGCAACGCGCGGGGCGGCGCGCTGGGCGACGGCATCGCTTCCGTCCTCGACTGGGCGGGCTACAAAGCGGACCGGGAGTTTTACGTAAACGACGCCGGAAACCAGATCAACAAATTCGGCCTGTCCCTCGACCTGCGCTACCAGCAGCTTTACAAAGAGGGCGTGGAAATGCCTGAAGACAGCTACCACGGCCAGGACATCATCGACCACGCGAAGAATTTCGCCGCCATCCACGGCGACAAATATATGAACACCTCCGAGGAGGAGCGCCGCGCGGCGCTGGTCGCCTACGCCCTGCCCCTGAACATCGAGGGGCTGGAGCGCGACCTCGCCAAATACCGCATCCACTACGACCGGTGGTTCCGGGAATCCACTCTTCACGCCGACGGTTCTGTCATGAAGGTGGTGGAGCTCTTAAAAGAAAAGGGCCACACCTATGAGGAAGACGGCGCCACCTGGTTTAAGGCGACCGATTTCGGCGCGGACAAGGACTTCGTGCTGGTGCGCTCGAACGGCGTGCCGACCTATGTGGTGCCGGACATCGCCTACCATTACGGCAAACTGGTCACCCGCGGCTACGACAAGGCCATCGACGTGCTGGGCGCCGACCATCACGGCTATGTGCCCCGCCTGAAGGCGGCCTTGCAGGCGCTGGGCGTCGACCCTGGCCGGCTGGACGTGGTGCTGATGCAGATGGTGCGGCTCATCCGGGACGGCCAGGTGGTCAAGGCGAGCAAGCGCTCCGGCAAGGCGATCACGCTGGTCACCCTTCTGGACGAAGTGCCCATCGACGCGGCGCGTTTCTACTTTAACCTCCGCGAAGCGAACTCTCAGTTCGATTTTGACCTCGACCTTGCGGTGGAGCAGTCGAGCCAGAACCCGGTTTACTATGTGCAGTACGCCCACGCGCGCATCTGCTCCATCTTGAAAAAGCTGGATGCGGAAAAGGTCGCCGTCCGGGAAGCCTCCGAGGCGGAGCTCTGCGCCTTAAATACCCCCGAGGAGCTGGCCCTCATCCGGCACATCGCCCGCTTCCCCTCTGAGATCATCGAGGCGGCGAAGGCCTACGATCCGGCCAAGATGACCCGCTACGCCATGGATCTGGCGACCCTCTTCCACAAGTTCTATACCGCCTGCAAGGTGTTCGGCGAGGCGGAATCCCTGATGCAGGCCCGTCTCTCCCTCTGTCTGGCCGCCAAGACTGTCCTCGAGAACGTCCTCTCCATCCTCAAGATCGACGCCCCCGAAACCATGTAGCGCGTGACCGCGCGGGACAAGCCGCCGCGGCAGTGTGCCTCGCGATGGGCTTCGGCTGGCGCGGACGAGCCGCGCCTCTGGGGGAGGTTCCCCGGAATAGCGCGGGCGCGTGACCGCGCGGGACAAATCGCCGCGGCCGCACAGCCTCCACCCGGCTGCCGGACGGCTCGGCAAGCTCGCCGTATGGGTGGGTTTCATCCCCGATCCGGCGGAAAAAACGGTGTTCGGGCGGACAAGCCGCCGCGGGCGTTCGGAACTTGTAAAATTATCACTGACAAGGAGCGATTTTCATGAAATTAGGCATGGTGGGCCTGCCGAACGTCGGCAAGAGCACCCTTTTCAACGCACTGACCAACGC
Organism: uncultured Clostridia bacterium; assembly: GCA_944388305.1. Taxonomy (GTDB): domain Bacteria; phylum Bacillota; class Clostridia; order Oscillospirales; family Ruminococcaceae; genus Merdivicinus. The sequence continues at coordinate 8,912 of CALXIG010000197.1, read as the reverse complement.
CGGTGCGGAGTCAGCAAACTATCCCTTCTGCACCATTGAACCCAACGTCGGCGTTGTCTCGGTGCCGGACGAGCGGCTCGACAAGCTGGCCGAGATGTATCATCCGAAAAAATTCACCCCCGCCGTTCTGGAATTCATGGACATCGCGGGTCTGGTGAAGGGCGCGTCCAAGGGCGAGGGCCTGGGCAACAAGTTCCTCGCCGATATCCGCGAGGCGGACGCCATCGTCCACGTGGTGCGCTGCTTTGAGGACCCGGATGTCATCCATGTGGAAGGCAGCATCGGCGCGGCGCGGGACATCGAGACCATCAACCTCGAGCTTATCTTCGCCGATATGGAGATGCTCGAACGCCGCATCGCCAAGACCCAGAAGATGGTCCGGGCGGACAAGAAATATGCCGCCGAGCTGGAGCTCCTCGAGCGGCTGATGGCCCATCTGGAGGAGGGCAAATCGGCCCGCAGCTTCGACTGCACCGACGAGGAGAAGGAGATACTCTCTTCGTCGCCCTTCCTTTCCAACAAGCCGGTCATCTATGCCGCCAACCTCTGTGAGGAGGACTTTACCGGCGGCTATGAGAACAACCCGCACTTCCAGGCGGTGCAGAATATCGCCGCCGAGGAACATGCGGCGGTGCTGCCCATCTGTGCGAAAATCGAGGAGGAGATCGCCGACATGTCCGACGAGGACAAGCAGATGTTCCTCTCCGACCTGGGGCTTAAAGAGAGCGGCCTCAACCGCATCATCAAGGAGGGCTACGCCCTTCTGGGATACATTTCCTTCCTGACCGCCGGCGAGCCGGAGGTGCGGGCCTGGACCATCACCAGGGGCACCAAAGCCCCCCAGGCCGCAGGGAAGATCCACACCGACTTCGAGCGCGGCTTCATCCGGGCGGAGGTGGTGGCCTTCGACGATCTGATGGCCTGCGGCAGCATGGCCGCCGCCAAGGAAAAGGGCCTCGTCCGGCTGGAGGGCAAGGATTATGTGATGCAGGACGGCGACATCGTGCTGTTCCGCTTCAATGTCTAATGAATCTGCTTTTTGCGTAAAAACTGGCACGGAGTGAAAACTCTGTGCCAGTTTTTATATAAAACATGTTGAATTTTTTATAAAATATGATATAATAAAATTAAGACATGGAGGTGATTGTATGAAAAAGAATTCCATTCCGCAGCAAAACGGTTCGGTCCTTCTTTCCGGCATCTCACTGCTTCTTGTGGCGGCCTGCGGCGGCATTTTCCTGGCGATTCCGTTCTTTCAGGCGCTTCTGATCAGCATGAAAGACTACAGTGTTGTCAGAGGGGTGTTTGGCAGTCCCTGGGTGGGACTTGAGAATTTTCGGGCGCTGTTTGCCTCCCCCACTGCCGCGCAGATCATCCGAAACAGTCTGGTTTTGGGGCTTCTGGGCGGCATACCGCCGGTGCTGGCGGGCGGCGCTTTGGGATTTGTCCTGAGCAGGCGGGCAGCGGGGAGAAAATCCGCCATATTTCTGGCCTGCTGGCTGCTGCCGCTGTTTTTGCCGGAGATTCTGTGCGTCTTCCTGATTCTTCCGCTCGGCTTTGAGGTCTTTTCCTCCCCATCGCTGTCCAGACTGGTGTATCTGCTTATTTCTGGCCTTCGGATTTTCTGCCTGACCGTATTTCTCAGCGGAATTTGCGGGCTTGTGGGCAAAGAGAGGGGCCGTTCGGCCGGGAAATCCTCCCTTCTGGGCGCTTCGGCAGTCTTTGCGCTGGTCTCCGCCCGGGCATTTTCCTCCTCCCCGATGCTGGAGCTTTTTCAGAATCCTCTCAACTATGAAAAAACGGAGACGCTGGACACCTACTGTTACCGCACCGGCCTGATGGGGGGAGCGTTCAGCTCTTCGGCCGCTGTGTGGGTGGTCAAGTGGCTCTTGCAGCTGCCGTTTCTGGCCGTTGGAGCGGTGCTTCTCGTGGTTTTGATGAAAAAGTGCGCCGGAAAGGCCCCGGCTGCTTCCGGGAAGTCCAATTCTGTCCCGGCCCTGGCTGGAGGCGTGATTGCGCTGGGGGCGACGCTGGCCTTTGGAATTGCCCTGCTGGCTGTGCAGGACGGTGTTCTCCCCGCGGAGGTGTGGCTGATGCCTCTGGGCGGCAGTCTGCTGGTGACAGTGCTTTCCGGCGTACTGTTTGCGGTGGTTTTCGGGCTGTTCTGGCTCTCCTGTTACCGCCTGTCCGCTGTTTCCGCCTGTCTGGGGCTCCTGCTGGTTTCGCTTTTGGGAAACACGGTGGCTTTCTATCTGTTTTACCGGCAGCTGTACCTCTTCAACACCTTTCTCGGGCCGGCGCTGTGGGCCTGCTGCAACGGTGCGCTGCTTTTTGCGCCGATGGCGGCGGTGGGAAGCTTTTTCCGCGGAGAAAGCACCCCCGTTTCCCGGTGGCTCCGGCAGACGGCTCCCTTTTTCCTGCTGTTTGGCGGACTGTTTCTGGCTTCTGTATGGGGCAGCTGGAGGGAGCAGGTAATTTTGTGCAACGACAGACAGCGGTACACCCTTTTCCTCGTGATACGGGAATGGATGATCTCCGGCATGGGGGCGCAGTATGCGGAAAGCGGCGCTTCGGTCGGACTTGTTAACGTCCTGCTGGTGGCCCTTCTGGTGCCGTTGCTCGTCGGAGCGGTGAGCATCGCCCTGTTCGGGCTGCTTTATCCAAAAGACGGCGGGGAACGCTGAGGCGCGTCTCCTGTCAATTCAGAGGCTGAAAGCGACAGTTCGGCGAAAAAGACTTCCTCCCGGGCAGAAAATGTGCTACGATAAAGGCACAGAGAGGCCGAAGAAACCATTGCCCACCAATACGGGAGGTGTCTGTTATGAAGAAATGGCTATGTTGCCTGATAATTGCGTTCTGCGGGATGCTGCTGTTCGTCGCCTGCGGTGCAAAAACGACCCGGTTCCAGCTGGAGAGCATGGAGGACGGCGGGCCGTTCCTGCCGGGAGCGGTGCCGCAAAGTTCTCTGGAAGAAATCCGGGAAAGCGGTTTCCCGCTGGAAGAAGAGCCTTTGCATGTCCGTAAAGCCGGAAAATCAGCCTTGGACAGCGAGGAGTATCTGCTGATTGCTGAGGAAGCCAGGCTGGAGATTGCCGGCTGCGACACGCAGCACTGTTTGTTCCAGTTTGTCGACGGTCAGTTTACCTGTATCCACGTGCAGTTTACAGAGAGCGATTCCAGCACCGAGGTGTCCAAGAAGCTGACAGAGCTGTATGGCGAGCCTGTTGTTCAGGATACCGCCGGTGGACGGTTGGAACAATGGAGCCTGGAAGGGGAGCAGCCGGTACAGATGGTGGTGCTCCATCGGGGGAGTAGTCCTGGCAGTTTCCAGCTCGCGTACCCCTGGTTCGAATAAAAGACAGGTTTTTAATTTGACTGCCCCCGCCGGAACCCGGCGGGGGCAGTTTTTATCCGGCGGCGCTCCGGCATTTTCAGGAGATTGCCACACTTCCCGCCATTGAATCGTCGATGAGGGCGATGAAGGTGGGGCCGACATTTCCCTGTGCGGCTGAGCCGTCCTGTCTGGTGAAGGAGAAGGGATTCTGGTAGCTGCCCTTGCTCCAGCTGACCGGCTCGAAGCCGCCGCCGGTGAAGAGCCAGCCGCTGCCGCCGTTTAAGGCGACTTCCCGCAGGTCGCCGCCGTCGTAGCTGGTGATGTCGGTGACCAGAATGAGGACGTTGGCGAAGGCCAGCGTCTCACCGTTGTTTTCGTCGATGTGGGGTTCGCCGTTGCGCTTTTTCTCGTACAGGCCGGTGTCCGGGTTCCAGATGAATTCGCTGTTGGTGTAGCCGGAAAATTTTACATAGACACCGCCGGAAGGCTGTTCCGGCGTGATTTTTTGCTGGGAGATGGAGAGAGGTGCGGTTGTTTCCCCATCCAGCGCGTAGCCACGCTGTTCGGCCACCGAGCGGATGGCCGCGCCGTCGATGAAGTAGCTGTGCTCCACCCCGCGGTTCTGGGCGCGCCAGCTGTCTTTGGTGAAAGCCGTTGTACCGTAGATCAGGCCGTCAATATTGTCGATGCCCCGGTTCTGGATGGCGGCCTTGCCGGGGGCGCTTCCGCCGAAATGGACATACAGGGCGTTGTAAGGGGCGGCGAGGTCGGTGTAGTAATGCCGCGCCGAGCGGACCGGCCCGACCGAAGGGATGGCGTCCAGATCGGCGAAGACGGCGAGCATCCGGGTGATGCCGCCCTCCACCGCCACCTCATAGAGGACGTCCGCCTCCGAAAGTCCCCGGTGGGGCAGGGCGGCGTTGATGTTGTTGACCATGATGGCGACCGGGCGCATGCCGGCCGCAGACTCGGGGAAGCCGGCTTCGCCGGTGAGGGGATTGAGCGGTCCCGCGGGGGCAGGCTCCGGTTCCGGCTCCGGGACGGCATTCGGGTCAGGCGCGGTAAAGCGCTGCTCCACTGCGGCGTGGACGGCCGCTGTCCGGGCGCCGGACGGCGCCTCCCCGCAGCCGGAAAACGGAAGGACCAGCAGCATGGCTGCGGTCAAAGCGGCAAACAATCTGTTCTTCACCGGATTCCCTCCTCAAAACGAATACCGGCCTGACGCCGGATCTCCTCCATGACGGCGGAAACTTCCCGCGCCAGGGCGGTGCAGCGGGCATATTCCTCCTTTGACTCCTCCGGCCGGGTGATGTAGCGAAAGAAATCCGCGGCCTCACCGCTCATCAGGACGGATTTTTCGATCTCGCCGACCAGTTCGGTCCGGCTGCCGTCCTGCGGCACGAGGGAGACGCCGGTCAGCTTGGAGACCGAGTCGATGAGGAGGGTGCCTTCATCCCCGATGATCTCGGTGCCCAGCCGGCTCTGTCCGGTTTTGGAGCAGTTGAGGATCACCAGCTTGTCCGGATAGGTGAGGATGGCGGCGCAGCTCTCGTCCGCGCCGGTGGGGAGAAAGGCGGCGGAGGCGGAGACACGCTCCGGTTTCCCGAACCAGCACAGGGCGGGATAGACACAGTAGACGCCGAGGTCCATCAGGCTGCCGGTGGCCATTTGGGGATTGAAAATGTTGGGCAGCTCTCCCCGCAGGTAGGCCGGATACTTGGATGAAAGCTGGCTGAAATCGATGCGCGCACTGGTGATCCGCCCGATTTGACCGAGCGCCTGCTCGACGGCGCGCCGCTGCGGCAGATGGAGCATCATGATCGCCTCCAGCAAAATCACCCCTTTTGCGGCAGCCAGTTCCTGCAACGCGGCACAGCCCGCCGACGTGGCAGTGATCGGTTTTTCGCAGAGGACGTGCTTGCCCGCTTCGAGCAGGAGCCTGGCCTGCGGAAAGTGGAGCGCGTTGGGAGAGGCGATATAGACGGCGGGAATGTCTGAGGCGGCCAGCTCCTCAACCGAGGTGAAGACCGTCTCGACGCCGTATTTCCTTCCAAAGGCGAGGCCGGTCTCCCGCTTGCGGGAGCAGACGGCGGCAAGTTCCCAGTTTCCGGCGATCGCCGCCCCTTCGATATAGGAACCGGCGATCCAGCCGGTCCCGATGACTGCGTAGCGCATGAATCTTCCTCCAATCGGAATGAAATGCTTTCGTGATTCATTATAGCAAAAAAATGAATGAAAAACAAGGAGATTTCGTGCGGTTTTGGCATTTTCTTTCCCCTTGACCCTGTTTGGATTCTGTCGTATAATAAAACCAAACAGCAAAAAGTGGAAAGGAGGGGCGCAATGCGGCGTTTGGAGGAAAATTTCCGCCGGAAGGCGGCGGTTGCGGCGGCCCTTGGGTTCCTGACGGCGGTGCTGCCGCTGCTGTTCCGGCGGCTGCTCGGGATTCGGGCGGGAAGAACCCGCTTTGCCGGACAGGAAGCAGGCTTTCTCGCCTGGGAGGGCAGGCGGGGTAAATTTCTCTTCTGCTCCACCCGCTACGCGCCCGGCTGGAACATCGGCGTTGCGCTTCCGGCAGGCTGCCGGGCGGTGCTGTGCGGGCTGGCGGGCCTCTGCCGGGACCGGCGGGCGGGAAAATCCATGCAAGATTGCAAAAAATGACGATATTTTCGCAATATTCGCCTTGACCCGGCCGCCTTCTCTGCGGTATAATGATAGTGGAACGAAACCTGATAATTTCAGGTGAAATAGGGAGAGGATTTTTATGAAATATGCCTTAATCGGCTGCGGACGGATTGCGCCGAATCACATTGGTTCAGCGATTGACCACAACCTGGACATCCAGGCTGTCTGCGACATCAAGCGGGAGAAGGCGGAAGCGCTCGCCGCTCGCTTTCAGCTGAAGGATGTGAAGATCTATACCGACTATCACGTGATGCTCGACGAGGTGGAGCCGGAGCTGGTCGCAGTCGCCACCGAGAGCGGCTATCACCCGCAGGTTGCGATTGACTGCATCCGGCACGGCTGCAATGTCATCATTGAAAAGCCGCTCGCCCTGTCGATGGCGGATGCCCGCCGGGTCATCGCAGCGCGGGACGAGATGGGCGTCGTCGCCTGCATCAACCAGCAGAACCGCTTCAACGCGCCAATCCAGCTGCTCCGCCGCGACATTGACGCCGGACGGATGGGACGGCTCTTCCACGGCACCCTGCAAATGCACTGGAACCGGGGGCCGGATTACTACAATAAGCCCTCCTGGCGCGGCACCTATGAGCTGGACGGCGGCGCGCTGATGAATCAGTGCATCCACGGCATCGACCTGCTGCGGTGGATGATGGGCGGCGACCCGGTCGAGGTTACGGCGATTACCGACAATCTGAATCATCCCTACATTGAGGCGGAGGATATCGGCCTCGCCCTCTTCAAATTCCGAAACGGCAGCTACGGCGTTTTGGAGGGGACGGTCAACACCTATCCCCAGAACCTCGACGAGACCCTTTCGGTTTACGGCGAGAAAGGGTCGGTGCGCATCGGCGGCATCGCCACCAACAAGCTGGTCGAGTATCATGTGGAAGGGGAGACGCGCTCCTTCGAAGAGCTGAGCGCCGAGGTCAACACCGAACCGAAGAATGTTTACGGCTTCGGACACAGCTTCCTGTATGCCGATGTCATCGACGCCATCCGCAATCACCGTCAGCCCTATGTGCCGCTGGAAGAGGGCCTTAAGGCGCTGGAAATGGTGCTGGCCGTCTACAAGTCCGGCGCGACAGGCAAACCTGTCCAGTTCCCGCTGGGGGACTACAGCACGCTGGACGTTCTCAAGGAAAAATAATAAACCGCACGCGAAAAACCGCCGGCAGGCAGAGAAATCTGCTTACCGGCGGTTATTTTTGCCTTTTATACAGAATATATGCGGCGCGGGCGGGCGCGCAATGATTCACCTTGCGGTGAACGCTCCTGTGAACAGAACGCATGAGAACGTATGGATGACCGAGACAACGGCGAAAACGGTAGAGGTGAAACCCTCCCCGAGACGGCGCAGCCTGCCGCATCCAGCGGTTGGAACGATGCTGTGCCGCCGCATCGAATTGTCAGCTGCGGTCACTTGGCCCGGCTCTGCGCCTTCATGCGCTGCGCTTTGTCGAGAATGGATTTGCGCAGGCGGAGGTTCTTCGGGGTGACCTCGATGAGCTCGTCCTCGCCGATGAACTCGATGCACTGCTCGAGGCTCATGTCCTTGGGGGGGATGAGGCGCAGCGCGTCGTCCGAACCGGCGGCGCGGGTATTGGTCATCTGCTTTTTCTTGCAGACATTGACCACCAGATCATCGCCCTTGGGGGACTGGCCGACGATCATGCCCTCGTAGACCTCGGTGCCCGCCCCGATGAAGAGCTGGCCGCGCTCCTGCGCGTTGTAAAGCCCGTAGGTGACGGCGGTGCCGGTCTCAAAGGCAATGAGGGAACCGACCGCACGGCGGGGAATCTCCCCCTTGAACGGCTCGTAGCCCTCGAAGACGGAGGCCATGATGCCCTCGCCCTTGGTGTCGGTGAGAAATTCGTTCTTATATCCGAACAGGCCGCGGGCCGGAATGAGAAATTCCAGCTTCATCCGGCTGCCCTGCGGGGTCATATGCTGAAGCTCGCCTTTGCGCGGACCCATCTTCTCCATGACAGAGCCGACCGATTCCTCCGGAACATCGATGACCAGCCGCTCGATCGGCTCGCAGCGGACGCCGTCGATTTCCTTGAAGAGGACGTGCGGGGTGGAAACCTGGAACTCGTACCCCTCGCGGCGCATCGTCTCGATGAGGATGGAGAGGTGCATCTCGCCGCGCCCCGCGACGAGGAAGCTGTCCGACGAGTCGGTGTCGCTCACCTTGAGGGAGACGTCCTTCAGCAGCTCCTTGTACAGCCGGTCGCGGATCTGGCGGGAGGTGACAAATTTGCCCTCGCGGCCCGCAAAGGGTGAGTTGTTGACCGAGAAAGTCATCTCAACGGTGGGCTGGGAGATCTTGGAGAAAACGAGCGGCTCCTCCTGGCCGGGATCGCAGAGCGTCTCGCCGATAGTGGCCTGCTCGATGCCGGAGATGCAGACGATGTCGCCGACAGTCGCGGTCTCGCAGGGGGTGCGTTTGAGGCCGGTGATCTCATTTAGGGAGACGACTTTGCCCTTATAGTGGGTCTCGGGGTTGTGGTAGTCGCAGACGGCGACCTCCTGGCCCTGTCTGACGGTGCCGCGGGTGATGCGGCCAATGACGATGCGGCCGACATAGTCGTTGTAGTCGATGGCCGAAACCATCATCTGGAAGGGACCGTCGGGATCTCCCTCCGGCGGGTCGATGTGCTCGAGAATCTTGTCAAAGAGGGGGCGCAGGTCGGTGCCGGGGATGTCGGGGCTGTAGGAGGCGGTGCCGTCCCGGCCGGAGCAGAAGACCACCGGGCTGTCGAGCTGTTCGTCGCTCGCGTTCAGGTCGAGCAGCAGCTCGAGGACCTCTTCCTGCACCTCGTAGCAGCGGGCGTCGGGGCGGTCGATCTTGTTGACGACGACGATGATCTTGTGGCCGAGCTCCATTGCCTTT
>CALXIG010000196.1 GCA_944388305.1 uncultured Clostridia bacterium | reverse complement strand
CTGGGCAAGGACGCCGCCTTCATCATCTCCCGCATCAACGGCTTCACCTACGTCGAGACCGAGTTTGACCCCTACACCGAGGAAGTCAAGGTCGTCAGCGAGAAGCCTTACTCCGACGGCCCCCGTGCGGACGTCAAGTGCTACGGCGCGGACAACGTCCCGGAAGGCGTCGCCATCATGAAGCTGGAGAAGGTCGGCGTTTCCATCACCGGCAACTCCACCAACCCCACCCGCTTCCAGCACCCCGTTGCGGGCACCTATAAGAAATGGTGCGTCGAAAACGGCGTCAACTACTTCTCCGTCGCCTCCGGCGGCGGCACCGGCCGCACCCTGCACCCCGACAACATGGCGGCCGGCCCCTCCTCTTACGGCATGACCGACACCATGGGCCGGATGCACTCCGACGCCCAGTTCGCCGGCTCCTCCTCCGTTCCCGCCCACGTGGAAATGATGGGCCTGATCGGCATGGGCAACAACCCCATGGTCGGCGCGACCGTCGCCTGTGCGGTTGCCGTTGAGGAAGCTTGCAAGTAAGCTTGCCGCAAGTAAGCTTGCCGCGAGGTAAAACTGAACAGCGATACCGCCCCTTCCGCATGAAAGGGGCGGTTTTTTGCTGCTTTTTTGATTTTTACTCTATTTGAATATCAAAATTTTTGATCCGGGGAGAAGTTTTCTACACGGATTTTATCCATGGCGAATTCCAGCGCGAGGGCAATCAGCTCGTTTCGGCTGCGGTTGGTTTCCTTCGCCAAATTGTCATAAAAATCTACAATGGACTTGTCAACCCGTATTGTAAACATCACCGGTTCGGTTTTTTTCGTGATTTTCAGTTCATCCATGCCTGTCAAAACCTCCTTATTTATTCCTAACTTTATTATTACACATTTTTAAGGAGGAAAAAATGTGTAATTAAAACGTCAGTATATGTTGACATTCAAACATGTTTATGCTATAATACCGGTGAAAAATAAATGTTTCTTTTGGAAACAGCAACTCCCGCGGCGCTGTCAGACAGGCTGGAAAAGCATCATCGGATGGAAAGGTATTGCGGATACGGCCGGGATGCTGGCGGCGCCGCGGACGCTGCTTTTTTCGAAAAAATGATGTGAGAAACGCCCCCCGCACACGCGGAGGGCGTTTTGGCGCAGAGAAGCGTCTGTCAGAAGCCGAAATAGCGTTTGGCATTGCCGTAGGAGATATCCGCGGCGAGGCCGCCGAGGTGTTCCAGGTCCGCCGGCACCTGTCCGGATTCCGCCCAGCGGCCCAGCAGGCCGCAAAGGACCCGGCGGAAATATTCGTGGCGGGGGTAGGAGAGAAAGCTGCGGGAGTCGGTGAGCATTCCCACAAAATTGCCCAGCACCGAGAGGTTGGCAAGGCTGGTGAGCTGCTCCTCCATTCCGGTTTTGGTGTCGTTGAACCACCAGGCGGAGCCGTGCTGCAGCTTGCCGCGCGCCCCGGTCCCCTGGAAGCAGCCGATGACGCTGTCAAGCATTGCGTTGTCGTTGGGGTTGAGGGAATAGAGGATGGTCTTCGGCAGGCCGCCGTCCTCCTCCAGCGTGTTGAGAAAGCCCGCAATTTTGGCTGCGTTTCCCGGCGCGCCGATGCAGTCGAAGCCGGTGTCCGGCCCGAGCTGCGCGAACATGCGGGAGCTGGTGTTGCGAACCGCGCCGTAGTGGAACTGAAAGACCCAGCCGCGCCTGGCGTATTCCCGCCCGAGGAAGCGGAGCACCGCGAACTGGTAGGCCTCCTCCTCTGCGGCGGAGACAGACCCGCCCGCGAGCGCGGTGCGGAGCGCGCCTTCGGCCAGGGATTCGCTGCCCGGCGCGCAGGGAATCGCGTCGAGGCCGTGGTCGGAGACCCGGCACCCGAGCGAGTCGAAGAGATCCATCCGGCCGGAGAGGGCGGCGTAGAGGTCGTCCAGGCTGCGAATCGGGAGTCCGGCGGCGTCGCCGAGCCGCCGCAGATAGCCGGTGAAGCCGGGCTTTGCGATGTTGGCGGCCTTGTCCGGACGCCAGCCCGGCAGGACAGCCGCGGGGCAGCTTCCCTCGTCCCGGATGCGCCGGTGGTCGGCCAGATTGTCGGCCGGGTCGTCGGTAGTGACGATGGTCTCGACATTGGACATCCGGATCATCTCCCGGACCGAGAGAGTTTTGAGCTTTTCGTTGCAGAGCTCCCAGACGAGGGGGGCAGTCTTTTCGTTCAGAATGCCGTCATAGCCGAAAAACCGCTGCAATTCCAGGTGGGTCCAGTGGTAGAGGGGGTTTCCCACCGCGCGGGAGAGGGCGGCCGCGTAGGCGAGGAATTTGTCGTAGGCGGGAGCGGAGCCGGTGACGTACTCCTCCGGCACGCCGTTTGCCCGCATGATCCGCCACTTGTAGTGGTCACCGCCCAGCCAGGCTTCGGTGATGGTTTCAAAATGCCGGTCATCCGCAATTTCCGCGGGATTGATGTGGCAGTGGTAGTCGATGATCGGCTGCTTTTCCGCGTAATCGTGGAAAAGGGCTGCGCCGGTCTGGGTGTCGAGGAGAAAATCACGGTCCAAAAAGCTGCGCATGGGGAAGACTCCTTTCAGGTTTCGGATGATTTGGACGGGAAGCGGAAGCTTTCCCGTTCGACGAGCCGGGCGGGAATGACGGTTTTTCGCGGCGGGATCCGGCCGGAGAGAAATTCCGCCAGCAGGTTGACGGCCGCGGGGCAGAGCAGGTCGAGGCGGTTGTCGACGCTGGTGAGGGCGGGGGAGGCGCATTCGGCGATGGCCGAGTTGTTGCAGCCGATGACCGGCAGGGACAGCCCCCGTTCAGTCAGGGCCTTCTGAGCGCCTGCGGCGAGCAGGTCCTCCGAGGCGAGCACTGCGTCGAGCGGCCGCCCTGCGTCCAGACGGGCGAGCACCGTGCCGCGCGCGTCGCCGAAGCTGCGGCCGGTGCGGACAATCTGCTCGAAGCGCACCGGAATGCCGGCCTCCCGCAGTCCCCGGCGG
>CALXIG010000195.1 GCA_944388305.1 uncultured Clostridia bacterium | reverse complement strand
AAAAGCTGTCCATACTCGTCCATTGTCTTCACCATCCTTTGGGAATAGTCCATCTTATGCGGCGGCTTTTTCCTTTAGAACATTGACAAGGGCGGCAAAATGTCGTATCATAAAAGAGAAATCGCGGGAGGAGGGGTCGGAATGCCGCTGCCGATGGTACATCTGGCTGCTGCCGGAAAACTGCTGCAATCAGGGCTGGCAGAGCCGGAAGATATCCCCGGCTATTACCTCGGGAGCATCGCGCCGGACGGCGTCCATGTGCGGAAAAATGCCGGACCAAAGGAAAAGCAGCGCTCCCACCTTGACGCCAGAAAGCCGGAAAAAATTGCGAATATTTCCCGCTTCTTGACGGATTTCCCACGTTATGAGGCATTGGGCGTTTCCCGCAGCTACCTGCTCGGGTATGCCGTTCACGTCCTGACCGACCTGTATTGGCTGGAAGAAATCTTCGGCCCGTTCCGTGCCTCCTATCAGGCCGATCCCGACCCGGTACTGGTGCAGTCCGCCGCCTATTACAACGATACAGGCGCGGCGGATGTCTGGCTGTACCGTACTCTGCCGGAACGGGAAGAGATCTGGAAGCACCTCAGCAGGGCGCGCGGCTGTGACCTGCCCGGGCTGCTTTCGGCAAAGGAAGCGGAGCGCTGGGGAGAGCAGACCATTGCCTGGTACGATATTCCGCGGGAATTCCTTCCGGTACGTTATATTGCGGCGGAGCAGATCGAGGCATTTATCGGAACCGCATCTGCGAAGATTGCAGAATTCTTGCAGTCCGCGGTCAATTCTTCAAAAAGGAGCGATTGAATATGAGAATCACCATCCGGGACGCAGCCGGGAATTCGGCGGCGGTGGACACTCTTGGCGCAGAGCTGAAATCCTTCCGCACCGGCGGCACCGAATACATCTGGCAGGGCGACCCGCGCTACTGGACCGGGAGCGCGCCTTTTCTCTTCCCCATCGCCAGCAACGTCCGAAATGACACGGTGTTCATTGAAGGAAAGCCCTGTCACATGCCCATGCACGGCTTTGCGAAGGACCTCGAGTGGGCAGTTAAGGAGCAGGCGGAGGGCTGCGTGACCTTCCTCCTGCGGCAGACGGAGGAGACCCTTGCCTCCTACCCCTTCCGCTTCCGGATGGAGGCGAAGTACGCCATCGCCGGCGGCGCACTGACCATGACCATGACCATCCACAACGACGACACGCGGGAGATGCCCTACTGCTTCGGCACCCATCCGGCCTTCAACGTCCCCTTCGACCCGGCGGCGGGGAGCAGTTTTGCCGACTACCGCATCGAGTTTGAGAAAGAGGAAGAGAACAGCTGCCCGCTTTACGACGGCGCGGCGCGTCAGATTGATGTAAACCGCCGCGAATCCTTCCTCGAGCCGGACAACCGCACCCTGAAACTCGATTACAGTGTCTTTGCGCGGGTCGACACCGTCATTTTTGACCACATGAATTCCAGAAGCGCCGCCCTCATCGACGGTAAAACCGGGCGGAAGCTCATCCTGGGCTATCCCACCTTCGATTATGCTGCCGTCTGGACCAAACCCGGCGCGCCCTACGTCTGCATCGAGCCCTGGCAGGGGCTTTCCACCTGCAGCGACGAGGATGACAACATTCTGAGCAAGCGCGGCGTCAAATGCCTGAAGCCGGGAGAGTCAGACACGTACGTCCTGACCTTTGCGGTTACAGAATAATCCCACAGATCAGAAAGGAGATTTCCCGATGAAGGAAATTTTGATCGGACAAAAACAGACCGTAGAGAGCGAAGTTACCGAGGCGCGGCTCGCCAGCACCGTCGGCAGCGGCGAGCTCCCCGTTTACGCGACCCCTGCGATGGCAGCGCTGATGGAAAACGCCGCGGCCACCCTGCTCAAGGGCTTTCTGGACGAGGGAGAAACCTCGGTCGGCGTGAGCCTCAACCTCTCCCACAGCTCGGCGACCCCGCTTGGGATGAAAGTCCGGGCGGAGGCGGAAATTACCGGCGTTGACCGCCGGCGGGTCAGCTTCCTGGTCGTCGTCTATGACGAGGCGGGCGAAATCGGCCGCGCGGAACACGACCGGTTTGTCGTCGGAGCAGAAAAATTTCTCGCGAAAGCCAACGCCAAGCGCGGATAAATTCCCGCAAAAATACGCCGGCAGGTACGAAGGTTCGTATCTGCCGGCGCGTTGCATATTTCACTATTTCAAATATTCATCCAGAATGCTGTTGGCAGCGTCCGGGTCATTGGAGACGCTCAGGACGACGTAACTTCCCGCCTGGCGGATGACCGCCTGCTCCAGCTTGGTGACCTCGCCGGGGACATAGTCCCGGAAGGATTCGATCTGATCTTCCACATGTTCCTCCACAATGGGGCGGACCTCATTTTTTGCGGTATTCGCATCGTTGCAGGCAAATACCGCGATCTCCTCGGCGGTGGCGCCGCTGCCCATATAGACAACCGAACCGGTGACCAGGCCGTCCACCGCATAGAGCATCCCAACCATTCCGTCATCCAGCTTCTCCAGCGGATCCTCGTAGGCGATGCCGGTGTTCAACGCCCCGGCGAGCGCGTCGATATCGACGGTAATCTCCTGATCTCCGCTGCCGCAGGCGGCAAAAAGCAGACAGGCCGCGGCAGAGGCGGCGATGGTTTTAATCCAGTTTTTCATACAGTTCATTCCTTCCTTTTCGATTAAGATTGCGCAACGCTTTGCTGGGCTTCCTCCAGTGCTGCACCGACTTTCTCCAAAATACCGGAGGGCCGAGAAGCGAGGGCGTGGTTTTTCAGGTAATCGAGCCATTTGACGCAGTAGGTCTTGTTCAGGTGGACGCCGTCGGTGGAAGCGTCGTCGGGCAGATAACCTTCCTCATCGGAGACACCGGCCGAAACATCGAGGTAACAGACCTGCTCCCCGGCGGTCATCTCCTGGATCAGGC
>CALXIG010000194.1 GCA_944388305.1 uncultured Clostridia bacterium | reverse complement strand
CCGGCGGCCTCGCCTACGAGGGCCTCAACAACGCCGGACGGAGCAAGAACAACCTGGTTATCATTTTGAATCATAACTCCATGTCGATCAGCCGGAATGTAGGCGCGTTTGCCCGATATCTGAGTCTGATCCGCTCCAAGCCTTCCTACCTGCGCCTCAAGGAGCGGACGGAAAAGGTGCTCGACCACACGCCGCTGTTTGGCAAATGGCTCAAGGAGTGGCTGCATTCTTCCAAATCACTGCTCAAGGAGGTGCTGTACCACTCCACCTTCTTTGAGGAGCTGGGTTTTGCCTATTTCGGGCCGGTGGATGGGCACAACCTGCCCGAGCTGGAGCAGAATCTCCGCCGTGCGCGGGAACTGCGCCGGCCGGCCTTTGTGTATGTCGAGACGGTGAAGGGCAAGGGATATGAGTATGCGGAAAAGAATCCGATGGCCTATCACGGCGTGAGCCGTTTTGACATTGAGACCGGCAATCCGGACGCGCCGGCCGCAGACAGCTTTTCCACCACCTTCGGCACCGTCTTGACCCATCTCGCGGATCGGGACGATAAGCTCTGTGCCGTCACTGCGGCGATGAAGGAGGGGACAGGGCTTGTCCTGTTTGCGGCAGAACACAGGGAGCGTTTTTTCGATGTGGGAATTGCCGAACAGCATGCCATGACCTTTTCTGCCGGGCTGGCCTCCAAAGGCTACCGGCCGGTTTTCGCCGTTTATTCGACCTTTTTGCAGCGGGCGTACGACCAGATCCTGCATGACGCGGCAATTGACCGGCTCCATGTCGTTCTCGCAGTGGACCGCGCGGGGCTGGTCGGCGACGACGGCGAGACGCACCAGGGAATTTACGACGTTTCCTTTTTGACCGGCATTCCGGGTGTTACCATTTTTTCCCCGGCTACTTATCATGAGCTGGAGGTCCAGCTCCGCCGCGCGCTCTACGACACCGAGGGCGTGGTGGCAGTCCGTTATCCGCGGGGCAGCGAACCGGAAGGAACGGTCGCCAGTCCCAACCCGGCGGGGGATTATTCCTTCTGGGAGGGCTCAGGTCGGATTGCCGTGCTCTCCTATGGCCGGATTTTTCATGGCCTTTATCACGCTGCCCGCGCGCAGAAGGAGACGCCCGATATCTTTCAGCTCAACCGGATCTGGCCTTTGCCGGAGCCGCTGGTGAAAAAGCTATGCGGCTACGAGCAGATTCTCTTTTTTGAGGAGGCGGTGCGGAGCGGTTCGATCAGCGAGCACCTTTGCCGCAGGCTGAACGAGGAAGGATTTGCGGGGCGGTTTCGGGCCTTCACCCTGCCAGACGCCTTTGTCCGGCAGGGAACGGTCTCCGGACTGCTGTCTGCGTTCCGGCTCGATCGGGATTCCATGACGACCATATTGCGGGAGGAGCTTGCAACATGACCAAAAACAGACTTGACATTCTTCTGGTGGAGCAGGGGCTTGCGCCCAGCCGCGAGCGGGCCAAGGCCCTCATCATGGCCGGCGTGGTCTTTGTGAATGGGGAGAAGGTGGACAAGGCGGGTGCGCCTGTGCCGGCTGATGCCCGGATCGAAGTGACGGGCGGGGAGCTGCCCTATGTCAGCCGCGGCGGCTTGAAGCTGCAAAAGGCGATCGAGGCCCACTGTCTCGACCTGACCGGGATGATCTGCGCAGACATCGGCGCCTCGACCGGCGGCTTTTCGGACTGTATGCTCCAGCATGGCGCGTCCAAAGTCTACGCGGTCGATGTCGGATACGGACAGCTCGCCTGGAAGCTCCGCACCGACAGCCGCGTGGTTAATCTCGAGCGGACCAATATCCGGTATGTCACCAGAGAGCAGATCCCGGACCCGCTGGACTTTGGCTCGATTGACGTCTCTTTCATTTCTCTGACGCTGGTGCTGCCGGTTCTCTACCGCCTTCTGAAAGAGGGCGGGGAGGGTGTTTGTCTCGTCAAGCCGCAGTTTGAAGCGGGAAGGGGAAAGGTCGGTAAAAAAGGCGTGGTCCGGGAGCCGGAAATTCACCTTGAGGTGCTGCGGAAAGTTTACGCCTTCTGCGGAGAACTTGGCCTCTGTGTTCTGGGCGCCCATTTTTCCCCGATTAAGGGTCCGGAAGGAAACATTGAATACCTGTTCTATTTTCGCAAATCGCCGGAGCCGCCTCAGGTGACGGACGGCGATCTCCAGAAGCTGGTGGAAGCTTCCCACCTCGCGCTCGACCGAAAGGATGGGACCTGTGAAACTGTTGATTCAGCCCAATCTTGAAAAAAAGGGAGCTGCCGCCTGCGCGGAGGAGGTCTGCCGCCTCGTCCGGCGCTGTAAGATGGAGCCGCTGATGGAGGAATCGCTCAGCGCGCGCTTTTCCCATCTGGAGGGAGTCCGTTTTGGACCGCCCGAGGAGGTCCGCGATGCCTGCGAGATCTGCATCGCCATCGGTGGAGACGGCACGATTCTGCATACCGCCAAGTGCATGATTCCGCGCGTGCGGCCGGTGCTCGGCATCAATCTGGGGCGGCTGGGCTTTCTGGCGACGCTGGAGCCGAATCAGCTCTCCCTGCTCTCCAAGCTGGCAACGGGGGAGTACGAGCTGGAAAACCGGATGCTCCTGGATGTCGCTCATACGGCAAACGGGACGGAGCGGCGGTTTCTCGCGCTCAACGACGCGGTCGTGACCAAGAGCGAGATGGCCAAGATGGTGGACATGCAGGTCCATTGCGGCGAACGTCTGGTGGGGAATTACCGGGCCGACGGCATTATCTTCGCGGCTCCGACCGGAACAACCGCGTACTCTCTTTCGGCCGGCGGTCCCATCGTCGATCCCACGATCGACGGCATCTGTATGACACCGATCTGCCCGCACTCCCTTTTCAGCCGGACCATTCTGTTCAGTGGGGAGAGTGTTCTGCAGATTCACCCCACCGTGCCGGGTCAAAAGCTGTTTGTGACGGTGGACGGGGTGGATGGAGGGCCGTTTCTGTACGGCGACTGCCTGACTGTTCGCAGAAGCGAGGTGCGGATTCCTCTGATTAACCTCACCGGCAACCAATTTTATGAAGTTCTG
>CALXIG010000193.1 GCA_944388305.1 uncultured Clostridia bacterium | reverse complement strand
TTCTCCCGTTGACCATTGCCTTGAATTTGGGGAGAAAATAGTGGGTATTCTGTCCGACATAGATGGCGAGATCCTTGACCGGAAGCTCGTCGATCGACTCATCGGGGCTGAGACCGCCGAACGGCGTGGTGTAAGGGTTGTAGGCCATCTGATGGAAGGGCTGGCCCTGGCCGCCCCCCTGAAAATTCCGCCAGCCGCCCTGCCAGCCGGATTCCGCCTGTTGCTGCTCCTCACCGTCTTCCTCGTGGGTCAGCGGCGTGCCGCAGACCTCGCAGAACAGCCGGTCTGGGGAGTTGACCGTCCCGCAGCGGGGGCAGCGCAGGGAGGCGTGACTGTCGTAGCGGCTCTCCTCCTCGTGCGGAGCCTTGCGCGGCGGCTGCCAGCTCTCCCCTTTTGCATGCAGGTCCTGGAACTGGCAGGCGCCCAGCTCCTGGATGCAGTGGCGGTGATAAGGCGCGCCGCATTCGGGACAGATGAGAATCTCGTCCGTTTCTTTGAATTCTTTCCCGCAGTAGGGGCAGGCGATTCCCTGATATTGAAACATAGTCAAGCCTCCGCTCTCACAGATGTCGGATATTTGCCCCGCCCGCCGGGGAACAGGGCGCATTGTTACACACTTTCATATTATACCATAAGTATCAAAATTTATCAAACAAATCTTTACAGATTTCTAAATCTCCGGTATAATGGAAGGGTACCCGCATTTTCGTTATAGAATCAAGTTGCCAATGGAGGTATTGTATGCTTCAGATTGAAGAACAGAAACAGGCGCTTCGCGCCGCAGAGCCCGACCTCAAGGACCTCGCCTCGGCCCTCGGGATCGAGGCGGTCAAAAAGGAGATCGCCGAGCTGGACGAACAGGCCGCCCAGCCGGACTTCTGGAACGATATGGAAAATTCCCAGAAGGTTTTGAAGCGGTCCGGCAGCCTGAAGGCCACCCTCGCCGCCTACGAGCAGCTCGTCTCCCTCTTTGAGGATGCGCAGACCATGATCGAGATGGCCGAGGAGGATAACGACGAGTCGATGCTTCCCGATATTGACAAGGCGCTCAGGGAACTGAACGCCAAAATGGAGGAGCAGCGCCTTTCCACCCTTCTGTCGGGGGAATATGACGCCAAAAACGCCATTCTCACCTTCCACGCCGGCGCGGGCGGCACCGAGGCCCAGGACTGGGTCGAGATGCTCTACCGGATGTATATGCGCTGGGGCGAGCGGCACGAGTTCAAGGTGTCGGTCCTCGACTATCTGGAGGGCGAGGAGGCCGGCATCAAGAGCGCTTCCATCATGATCGAGGGATTCAACGCCTACGGCTACCTCAAGTCCGAGGCCGGCGTCCACCGGCTGGTCCGCGTGTCGCCTTTTGACGCCTCCGGCCGCCGCCACACCTCCTTCGCGTCGGTTGAGGTCATGCCGGAGATCGACGACACCATCGAGGTCGAGATCCGCCCCGAGGACATTCAGGTCGACACCTACCGCTCGAGCGGCGCGGGCGGCCAGAAGGTCAACAAGACCGACTCGGCCGTGCGCATCACCCACCTGCCCACCGGCATCGTCGTTTCCTGCCAGGTGGAACGCAGCCAGTACCAGAACAAGGATGTCGCCATGCGGATGCTCAAATCCAAGCTCATCCAGATCAAGGAGCGGGAGCACCTCGAGAAGATCGAGGACATCCGCGGAGACCAGAAAGAGATCGCCTGGGGCGCCCAGATCCGCTCCTATGTCTTCATGCCCTACACCCTCGTCAAGGACCACCGCACCGGCTTCGAGATGGGCAATGTGAACGCCGTCATGGACGGCGATATCGACGGCTTTATCAACGCCTATCTGAAGGCGCTGGCCCACGGAGAAATCGGCAGATAATCCCGGCTTTTGCCGGAGAGTGAGGAGGAGCTGCAATGCGGCGGAGAACGGATGCGGAAATGCTGCGCCTGATCCTTTCCTTTGCCCGGGAGGACGCGCGAGTACGGGCGGTGTGGATGAACGGCTCGCGGGCCAATCCCAATGCTCCGAAGGACGGCTGGCAGGATTTTGACGTGGTCTTTGCAGTGAGGGAGATGCCTTCCTTCCTGCGGGAGGACGGCTGGCTGGATTTTTTCGGCGAACGGGTGATGATGCAGTCGCGCCGGGACCAGATCGACGCCTATGAGGGCGGAGCCCCGGATTTTTCGGGGTGGTTTATCTACCTGATGCAGTTCGCCGACGGCACCCGCATCGATTTGAGCCTCATCCCGGCGGAAAACGCCGCCCGGGAGGTCCTCTCGGACAAAATGTGCGTAATACTGCTGGACAAGGACGGCCTTTTGCCGGAAATTCCCCCTGCCACCGACGCGGATTACTGCGTTTCGCCGCCCTCCGCGCTGGAATTCCACTGCTGCGTCAATGAATTTCGCTGGATCTGCTGCGGCAATCTGGTCAAGGGAATCGCGAGGGGGGAGCTTGCCTACTCCCACGAGATGCTCGACCGCTACCTGCGAAAGGAGCTGCTGAAAGTCCTCTCCTGGAAGGCCGCGCTGCTGCACGGTCCGCTCAATCCGGGCAAGTACGGAAAATTTCTTCCCCGCTTTCTCCCGGCGGAGGATTGGACGGAATTCCTGACCACCTACGCGGGCGGAGATTTCGACGGGGTGAAGCGCGCCGTTTCCGCCGCCTGGCGGCTCTTCTCCCGGATTTCCGGCGAGATCGCCGCCGCCTGCTCCTTTCCGCTGGACCGCGGGGAGGAGGAGCGGGTGCGCGCCTATCTGGAGCCTGCCCTGCGATTGTAAACTTTTGTCTTTATCCCTTGCGCTCTTTTGTAAGATTTGATATAATACTAGGGATTGAACATGGCCCCGTTCCGGCGTGCTGCCAATGGGGTGAGAAAGGTATGATGCACAGATGAAGCTTTTGAAACGGGCCGCCGCTCTGCTGGCTGCCTGCGCCCTCTCCGCCGGGCTGCTGTCCGGCTGCGGGATGGATTCGATCGACCCTTCGACCATCGAGTATATTCAGTTTGAGCAGCCGGAGGAGGGGCAGGATATCGCCATCCTCGACACCTCCATGGGCGAGATCACCATTCTGCTCTACACCGACGAGGTCCCCGCGCTGGTCGAGAATTTCAAGGACCTGGCGGAGGAAGGCTTTTTCGACGGTCAGGTGATTTTCCACGTCGAGCCGAGCATCGGCATCGTCGCGGCCGGAAGTTCGACCCCGGACGGAACCGGCGGCGACTCCAACACCGGCAAGCCGATCAAGGCAGAATACTCCGACAACCTCTGGCCTTTCACCGGCTCTGTCTCGATGATCTGCTACGAGACAGGCGCACTCTGGAACCGCGGCAACTACTTTGATTCCCGCTTTTTCATGCTGGGCGAGAGCCAGCTTTCCCAGGACCTCATCGACGAGATGAGCGAGTACAACTTCCCGGCCATGATGAAAAATGCCTTCGCCGAATACGGCGGCGTGCCGCAGTTCGGCCGGTACCACAGCGTCTTCGGCAAGATCATCGACGGCATGGAGGTTGTGGAGGCGATTCTGGATCTTCCGCTCACATATGAGTCGGTCGACCTGACCAACTCCGAGGCTTCCGGCACGCAGGAGCAGCTCAACAACAACCGCCCCCTCGAGGATGTCGTCATCAACTCGGTCACCCTCTCCACCTTCCGGGCGGAGGACTACCCGGAGCTGGACAACACCCCCACCCAGGAGGAGCTGGACGACCTCATCTTCCGCAGCGCGCAGGAGCAGGCGGAGATTGACGCGGCCCTCACCGGCGGCGCTGCCTCCGAGGCTTCCGAATAACGCAGAAAGGATGAATTTTTATGGCGGAATACCTGAATTTTGCGCCGGTTAAGACCGGTGATCCGCTGGCGGTCATTTCCACGACCAAAGGCGACATTACGGTCCGGCTGCTGCCTGAGGCTGCGCCGAAGGCTGTGGAAAATTTTGTGACCCACGCGAAAAACGGCTATTATAACGGCATTATTTTTCACCGCGTCATCAACGATTTCATGATCCAGGGCGGCGACCCCACCGGCACCGGCATGGGCGGCGAGAGCATCTGGGGGCGCCCCTTCGCCGACGAGTTTTCGGACAGCGCCCGCAACTTCCGCGGCGCGCTTTCCATGGCGAATGCCGGCCCCGGCACCAACGGCAGTCAGTTCTTTATCGTGCAGGCCGGTCCCGAAACGATGGACGAGCGCCTGTTCGGGATGCTCAGGCGCCAGGGAAAGAGCTTTGACGCCGGTACCGCTGCCGCCTACATGGAGCACGGCGGCACGCCCTGGCTCGACGGCGCGCACACCGTCTTCGGCCAGGTGATCGAGGGCATGGAGGTCGTCGACGCCATCGCCTCGGTGCGGGTGGACCGCGCCTCCCGCCCCTGTGAGGAGATTTCCATCACCGGCATCGCGGTGCGCAGCGCAGAATGACAGGCAGCCCGGGGAAGTACTCCCCGGGCTTTGCTGAAAACCGGGTTTTACCGTGCAAAAGGAGAATATGCCATGTTTCAGAAAATTGCGGCCCTGACCGCGGCAGCGGTCCTCGCTGCGGCCGCCCTTTCGGGGTGCGGCGGAGAGCAGAAGCCCTACCGTCAGTTTACCGTCAATGAAGACGGCACCTATTCCGCCGTCACCGACACCGCCGGCCTTCCGGTCGCCGTGATCGAGGTGGAGGGCTTCGGCGAGATTCGCGCCGTCCTCTACGAGGAGGACGCGCCCAAGGCGGTCGAGAACTTTATCACCCACGCTGAGGAGGGGTACTACGACGGGCTCACCTTCCACCGCATTATCGACGAATTCATGATCCAGGGCGGCGATCCCGACGGCGACGGCACCGGCGGCGAGAGCATCTGGGGCGAGCCGTTCGAGGATGAATTCAACGAGAATCTGCGCAACTTCAACGGCGCGCTTTCGATGGCCAACTCCGGCAAGGATTCCAACGGCAGCCAGTTCTTCATCGTCCAGCAGGGAGACGGCAGCGACTATACCGACAGCTACTTTGACAGCATCGAGGCGGGCAACGACAAGTCCGTTTCGGAGAAGGTCGAGGAGGCGCTCTCCTACTACAGGGCGATGAATATCCCCGATGAGCAGCTTGAGCAGTACGAGGCCATCCTGCGCGCCCAGTACGAGAATCAGAACAAGGGGGAGACCAATTTTCCGGAAGAGGTCAAGGAGTACTACCGCCAGGTCGGCGGCACGCCCTGGCTGGATAAGATGCACACCGTCTTCGGCCAGGTGGTCGAGGGCATGGATGTCGTCGACCGGATCGCCCGGGTCAAGAAGGCGGATGCGGAAACCGGCGTTCCCGAGGAGCCGGTCGTCATTTCCAGCATCACCATCGAGTATCCGGCGGCTGAATAAGTTGGGATTCTGCACAAATTTTGAATTCTGTCAGAAAATTCACAAATTACCTATTGATTTTTTGCGGGAAAACCCGTATTATGGTAAATGGAGAAAATTTCGGAAGCAACTTCCCGGTTTTCTGAATGTTCAGTAAAATGAAAGGGGAAAGAACAAATGCTTACGAACAACAAGAATGTTCTGGCCTGGGTTGACGAAATGGTTGCCCTTTGCAAACCCGCAAAAGTGGTTTGGATTGACGGCTCCGACGAGCAGCTTCAGGCTTTGCGCGAAGAGGCCGTTTCTACCGGCGAGATGCGGTGGCTCAACCAGGAGAAACTGCCCGGCTGTATGTATCACCGCACCGCGGTCAATGACGTCGCCCGCGTCGAGGACCGCACCTTCATCTGCTCCACCAAGCAGGAAGACGCCGGCCCCACCAACAACTGGAAATCTCCCCAGGAGATGCACGGCATCCTGACCCCCATGTACTACGGTGTCATGGAGGGCAAGACCATGTACGTCATCCCGTACTCCATGGGGCCCATCGGCTCCAAGATGTCCAAGGTCGGCGTCGAGGTCACCGACTCCATCTACGTTGTCCTCAACATGGATATCATGACCCGCGTCGGCAAGCGCGCCTTTGAGCAGCTCGGCGACGAGTCCAACGACTTCGTCCGCGGCCTGCACGCCAAGGCGGACCTGGACGACAAGAAGCGCTACATCGTCCACTTCCCGGAGGAAAACTCCATCTGCTCCATCAACTCCGGCTACGGCGGAAACGTCCTGCTCGGCAAGAAGTGCTTTGCGCTGCGCATCGCCTCCTACCAGGGCAAGAACGAGGGCTGGATGGCTGAGCATATGCTCATCCTGGGCATCGAGAATCCCCAGCATGAGACCAAGTACATCTGCGCCGCCTTCCCGTCTGCCTGCGGCAAGACCAACCTCGCCATGCTCATCCCGCCGGAAGTGTATGCCAAGGAAGGCTACAAGGTCTGGACGGTCGGCGACGACATCGCCTGGCTGCGTCAGGGCGAAGACGGCCGCCTGTGGGCGATCAACCCCGAGAACGGCTTCTTCGGCGTTGCGCCCGGCACCAACGAGAAGTCCAACCCCAACGCCCTGCACACCACGATGAAGGGCACCATCTTCACCAACGTCGCCATCAACGAGGATGACAACACCGTCTGGTGGGAGGGCCTCGACAAGAATCCTCCCGTCAACGCCAGAGAGTGGAAGGGCGCCGAGGTCAACGGCCCCGAGTATGTGGCTGCCGGCAACAAGCTCGCGCATCCCAACTCCCGGTTCACCGCTCCCGCGCAGAACTGCCCCTGCGTCAGCCCCGAGTTCGACAATCCTCAGGGCGTGCCGATTTCCGCCATCGTCTTCGGCGGCCGCCGCGCCAAGACCGCTCCGCTGGTCTACCAGTCCTTTGACTGGAAGCACGGCACCTTCGTCGGCTCCATCATGGCTTCCGAGACCACCGCTGCCGCTGCCGGCGCCGTCGGCGT
>CALXIG010000192.1 GCA_944388305.1 uncultured Clostridia bacterium | reverse complement strand
TCCGACCCGTCGATGCCCTTCCACCAGAAGGTGTCCATCGGCAGCTTGTTGAACTGGTTCCAGGCGATCTTGGTGGTCATGAAGTAGTCGATGCCGCACTTGCGCAGAATCTGGGGCAGCGCCGCCGAATAACCGAAGACGTCGGGCAGCCAGAGGATCTTGTTGTCCTTGCCGAACTCATCGCGGAAGAATTTCTTGCCGTGGAGGAACTGCCGGACCATGCTCTCGCCGGAGATGAGGTTGCAGTCCGCCTCCAGCCACATGCCGCCCTCGACCTCCCAGCGGCCCTCGGCCACGCGCTCCTTGATCTTTTCAAAGAGATCGGGATAGCGCTCCTTGACAAAGGCGTAGAGCTGCGGCTGGCTGGACATGAATTTATATTCGGGATACTCGTCCATCAGCTTCAGCGCGGTGGCGAAGGAACGGGCCGCCTTCTCGCGGGTCTGTGCGACCGTCCACCACCAGGCGATGTCGATGTGGGTGTGGCCGACGCAGGTCGCGATGACCTCCTCATTGCCGGCCAGTTCGGTGTAGATCTTCTCTTCGGCATAGGCGTTGGCCGCGTCGACCGAAGCGTAGAATTCGGGGCTGTAGGGCTCGCGCAGGTCGATCAGATTCACCGTCTCGTTGAGAGCGGAGGCGAGCCTGATGCGGCTCAGGTTTTCCTCATCCAGCCAGCCGATGATCTCGGACGGGATGGAGAGGTTGTAGTACAGCCGCTCGATTTCCGGGTCACGCTGCTGCACAAAGGCATAGAGATCGAGGGCAAAGCTCTCGCCGGCATGTTCGTGGGTGTCGCGGCCGGTATAAGCCTGCAAGTCGACCCGAAGCGTCTCTCCCGCCTTGGCGGCGCGGGTAATCAGCGTCTCGCGGTGATTGAGGTCGACGCCCTGCAGCGGTGTCCCGTCGATGAAGAGCAAAAACTGCGGATTGACAGCGTCCCAGTAGGTTTTCTGGGTGCAGAAATAGAGCCAGAGCGGCTTGCCGTCGAAGCTCTCCGGCACCGTCAGATCAAAGGTGAACCAGTAATGGTCATCCGGACCGTCCCAGTGGCTGCCTTCGCCGAACGCCTCGTAGGGGGCCGGCGCGGCATCCGCCTCCGCCGGGGTCAGATAGAATCCCTTCTTGATCCGGATTCCCGACACCGGCAGGCTCTGGACCGTAATTAGTCCGGCCAGCTCATTGGCAATCGTATCCACACGCTGTTTTGCAAAATACATATCCTCGCCTCTTTCCACAGAGTTTTGAAAAATTTTTATCGAAATGTAAATACTCTTGTAAACTTTCTATTTCTATTATAGCCCATTTTTCCCGCGAGCGCAAGTAAAAAAGATATGAATATTCCGGGCGGGTACCGGGCATTTTTCCGAAAAAAAGCCGCCGGAAATCCCAAACGCGAGATTTCCCGGCGGCTAAAAACCGGTTTACAGGCTGTTTTTCTTCAGCCAGTCA
Source organism: uncultured Clostridia bacterium (assembly GCA_944388305.1). Classification (GTDB taxonomy): domain Bacteria; phylum Bacillota; class Clostridia; order Oscillospirales; family Ruminococcaceae; genus Merdivicinus. Next base: position 8,075 of record CALXIG010000192.1, on the reverse strand, counting down.
AGTACTTCATCCACCTTGCAGAACGCCAGGCCGGTTACGGTGTCAGCGCAGCCATAGTAGATGGTGATCCGTCCGGTCTCCGCGTCGGTCAGCGCCGCGCAGGGGAAGGTGACATTGGGCACGTCGCCGACGCACTCGTAGTCCTTCTGCGGGGAAAGCAGATACGGGCGGGAGCGGTACAGCACCTTCGCCGGATCCTCGAGGTCGAGCAGCGCGCAGCCGAAGCTGTAAACAAAGCCGTTGCAGCTGGTCAGAACGCCGTGATAGAAGAGCAGCCAGCCTTCGTCCGTCTCGATGGGGGCGGGGCCGGGGCCGATCTTGGTGCACTGCCAGGCGGACTCCTCAAAGGGGGTGGTGCCCATCACATAGCGGTGCTTGCCCCAGTAGACGAGGTCCGGGCTCTGGCTCATGTAAATATCGCCGAATGCGGTGTGTCCGGTGTCGCTCGGACGGGAAAGCATAACGTAATTGCCGTTGATCTTGCGGGGGAAGAGGACGCCGTTGCGGTTGTAGGGCAGGAAGGCGTTCTCGAGCTGATAGAACTTCTTGAAGTCGTAGGTGTAGCCCAGACCGATGGTGGGGCCATGGTAGCCGTTGCACCAGCAGATGAAATAGCGGTCATCGATCTTCAGGACACGGGCGTCATAACGGTACTGGACCTTGATGATCTCTTCGGGGACGCCGTCGCCTTCAAAAACCAGCGGCTCATCCTCGATTTCCCAGTGGATGCCGTCCTTGCTGAAGCCCGCAAAGAGGTTCATGCGGCGGGCGCGGTCGTCACAGCGGAAAACGCCGGCAAAACCGTCGCCGAAAGGAACAGCCGCCGAATTGAAGATGCTGTTCGAGTACTTTTGCCCATCCCGCTCAATAATCGGGTTGGCGGAATAACGCCACACAACGTCCTTGCAGCCCTCCGGGCGGTCTTCCCACGGAATATTCGGCAGTGCGGAACCAATAATTTTAGCCATATTCAGATTACCTCTCTTCGGAAAAGCTACGTTTAAAAATGGGAACCGCCCAAAGGACGGTTCCCAAGATTTGCGTCCGCGGTTCGGGATATTTCAGATTACTTACCCAGGAACGCGTTGATCTGGTTCTGGAGCTCGGTCTGGATGTCGTTCATGCCGGCGCCTTCCAGTTCCTCATACATCTGAGGAATGACGACCGCAGGATCGGTGGTACCGGTCCACAGCTCGTACTGATAGGTCTGGAGAACGACGTTGCAGGCCGCGATCTGGTTCTGAACAGAGGTCCGGTCGAAGTTAAAGCCCAGCAGAACAGAAGTTTCACCGGTGTTGTTCCACTCGATCAGATCGGGGTCATACATGGTGGCGGGGTTGGGAGCGACGGGGTACATGGTCATGAAGGTCGCCTGCGCGTAGCCGGCGGGGCTGTAGTCGTTGCGCTTGACCTCATCCTGCGTGATGGTGCCGTCGCCGTTGTTGGTGTAGTGGGTGCCTTCGATGCCGTAAACCAGGGTGTTTCTCATGTACTCGTCCATGTTGACCAGCTGGAGGTACTTGAGGGCCTCCACCTGATGCTCAGAGGAAGAGGAGATGGAGTTGATAGAACCCTGAATGGTGCCGTTGGACCAGACGGGGCCGCCCCAGGGCTCAATGACAACATCCACACCGCGGCCGGCGCCCCAGCCAACCTCAGCGCCCGGGAAGCCCTGCGCAGAGCCGACGATGACGTAGGAAGGACCTTCGGTCAGAGTCGCGGCGTCGGGGTTGATGATGCCGTCCTGATACCACTGATGCAGGTAGGTGAACTGCTCCTGCATGTCGGGCTGCTCGTACATCCGGACAACAGTAGCGGTTTCGTCGTCGTAGCGGACGCCGAGGCCGGCATACTGCGCGTCGTAGTTCATGAACTGGCCGTTGATGCCGTCACGAGTCATGTAGAAAGCATACTGGGAAGTGGTGATGTTGCCGGCGTTGATCTCGTCCTGAATCTGACGGATGTAGGGATCCATCTCGGAGAGGGTGCGGATCTCCTCGTAGGGGATGTTGTACTCTTCGATGATGTTCTTATCCCATACCCAGTACTGCGTCTGGGTGTTGTCCTTGTAGGTGGGGATGCCGTAGATGCCATCCTTGTAGGTGACGCCTTCCCAGGCCAGTTCCGGGATAAACTCGGTCAGCTCGGGAACTTCGCCCAGCAGATCGTCCAGCTTCGCAAAACGGCCGAGGTCGATGGCGTTGGTGTAGATGTCGGAGTTGTTGAACATGATGTCGAAAGGCTCACCAGCCTGGATGATCGCCTTTACGCGTTCGCCCCAGACGCCCCAGTCAAGGTAGGTGAAGTCACAGGTGACGCCAATCTTCTCGGAAGAATACGCATCGAGCGCTTCGCAAACCATCTCGAGGTCATTGGGCTGGCCGCCGATCTGGTACCAGGAGAGGTTGACGATCTCGCCGGTAGCGCCGCCGGTAGACTCCTCGCCGCCGGTAGAGGCAGTGCTGGAAGTCGTGGTGCTGCTGCCGGAAGAAGCAGTAGAAGAGGTGTTGCCATCGCCGCTGCAGGAAGCGAAGCAGGTCATCGCCGCCGCCATCGCGACAAACAGGGCGATTGCTTTGTAACTCTTTCTCATTGGAATGATCCTCCTTAAATTTAAATCGCGGATGATACGAATATGCTAAACGGCGCACACCCTGTACACAAATATGCGCCGCAGCAGGCAAACGGGGGAAATTAACCTTTGACCGCGCCGATGGTCAGACCGGAAACAAAGTATTTCTGGAAGAAGGGGTAAGCGCAGGCGATCGGGGCAATGATGACCACTGCCATCGCCATTCGCATGGACTCCTTGGGCATGCTCGCGGCGTATACCGCTGCGGAGACACCGATGGAGGAGGCATTGCTGGCCAGATATTCGATGTTCTTTTCGACGCTCATCAGGACCGCCTGGAGGGAGAACAGGTTGCGGTCGTTGATGTACATCAGGGAGAGCCACCAGTCGTTCCAGTAGCCGAAGGTCAGGAACAGACCGATCGTCGCGAGAACCGGCAGCGAAATCGGCAGAACGATCTGGAAGAAGATCTGAAGCTGCGGCGCGCCGTCAATTTTGGCGGACTCGATGATGGAGTCGGGAATGGTGGTGCGGAAGAAGGTCCGGCAGATGGTGACGTTGAAGGACGAAACCGCCATCGGCAAAATCAGGACCCAGAGGGTGTCGTTGATGTGCAGAACGGTGGTGTAGACGTTGTAGGTCGCGACCAGACCGCCGCTGAAGATCATCGGGATAAAGACGACCCAGGTCAGGAAGCCTTTCAGCTTAAATCCGGGACGGGACAGGACGTAGCCCATCGTCGCGGTGAGGAACAGGCCGAGAACACAGCCGCCGAGGGTGACGATAATCGAAACGAGCAGCGCTCTTCCGATCATCTCGCGGACGTTCCACAGGTAGCTGTAAGCCTCCAGGGACCATTCCTGCGGGACAAAGGAGTAGCCGATCTGCTGGATACTGTCGGCGCTGGAGAAGGAAATGATGACGACGAAAATGACCGGTACGATACAGGTCAGCGCGAGGATGGTGAACAGGATGGTAAAAAGTCCGTTGGTAATGGGATGGACACGATTAAACTTTTCGATGCCTTCGAGCTGTTTTTTACTCATTGCAAATCCCCCTTCCTTAGATAATCGTGCTTTCGGCGTCAATCTTGCCGATAATCCAGTTGCTGAGCAGGATCAGGCAGCAGCCGATGACCGACTGCAGGAACGAAGCTGCGGAAGCCATGTCAGGCGAGAACTGGGTTTTCAGCGCGTTGTAAATGTAGACGTCGATGGTGTTGGTGACGGGGGTCAGCGAACCGGAAGCGCGGGGGACCTGATAGAACAGACCGAAGTCGGAACGGACCAGGCCGCCGATGTTGAGGATGAACATCATGATGATGACGCTCTTCAGGTGAGGAATGGTGATATAGCGGGTCTGCTGCCACTTGGTCGCGCCGTCGATGAGGGCGGCCTCATACATGGTGGCGTCGATGCCGGTGATGGTAGCCAGGTAAACAACCATGCCGTAGCCCATGCCCTTCCAGGTGTTCAGGAAGATGAGGAACGGGGGCCAGAAGCTCTTTTCCATGTACCAGTTGACGGATTCCTTGCCGAGGTTCTCCATGACGGAGTTGACCAGGCCGTTATCGGTGCTCAGGAAGGCGTACACGAAGTATGTAACGACAACCCAGGACATGAAGTGCGGGAAGAACATGCAGGTCTGGCAGATCTTGCCGTACCGCTTGCTGTACAGCTGGCTCATCAGCAGCGCCAGCGTGACAGGGACGAAAATGCCGAGAATCTGGAAGATGATGTTGTAGAAGAGGGTCAGCTTGACAACGTCCCACATGCCGCCGCTCTGGAAGATGAAGGTGAAGTTGTCGAATCCGGCGTTCGGGCTGACCAGCAGGTTATAGAAGAAGCTGCGGTCGGGGGCCGTCACCGAATAGTGCTTGAACGCGATGATGATACCGAACATGGGAAGGAAGCAGAACAGGATGTACCAAACCGTTGTGGGCAAACACAACAGAGTCAGTTCGGTATCGTCGCGTGTCCAGCTGAACTTCCGCTTCTTGGTTTTGGCTGCCATAATACCACTCCATTTCCTTCGATTAGTTTTCCGAAACAGAAGGCGGTTTGTAAACCTGAAATATTTTTGTAAACCAGTTTTTCAAGGAACTTTACGCCTTTTTTTATCGGAATTTTTGACGTTGTATTTATAATAGCACACTTTTCCTAAAAATACAAGTATTTTTATAAATTTTCTCGAGAAAAAATGGGATTTTTTTATTTTTGTATGAACGCGGGTGAAAACCAAGGTTGCAAAGCAGGTTTACGAAACAAAATCCGACAAAATTTGTATTCTTCCGCGCCCTTCCGCTTTCTTTTGTGTATTTTACGAAATCTTTTCAGATTTTCCGTTTTTTTGGGCATTATTGGGGGTGCATTATTTTTTTTGAAAAATCGCAGCTTATCAAAATCCGCCGCGCTCCTTGTCTCTTTTGCTCAAATAATCCTCCCCGCTTTCATCACTTTTTTCTCTTGCAGTCCCGGTTGGAATTGTGTATAATGAAAACGATTACAGAGGGGTAGGGGTGTTTTGTGCCCCGGACTCCCGTTTGGGAATTGACAGCAAAGGAGTTTACAGTTATGGAATACGGACTTCAGATGTACAGCCTGCGCGACATCACCGGCGCCGACCTCAAAGGCGCCCTCAAAAAAGTCAGCGAAATCGGCTACAAGGGCGTGGAATTCGCCGGATTTTTCGGCCATCCCGCCGAGGAGGTCAAAAGCTGGCTTGCGGAATACGGCCTGACCGTCACCGGCACCCATACGCCGGTCCAGGCGCTGGAAAGTGACCTGGAGGGGACCATTGCCTATCACAAAGCCATCGGCTGCGATACCCTCATCCTCCCGGGGGCCGATCTTTCCTGCGCGCAGGCGATCGACAAATTCGTCTCCCAGTGCGCGCAGTGGCAGCCGCGCCTGGCCGCAGAGGGCATCTCCCTCCAGTACCACAACCACCACATGGAGTTTCTCCCCAACAAGAGCGGCCAGATTCCTCACGAAGAGCTGGTCAGGCGCACCGGTCTCAAATTTGAAATCGACACCTATTGGGCTTTCGTAGCCCGCCGCGACCCCATCGAGGTTATCACCCGGCTCAAGGACCGCATCTCCTTTATTCATTTGAAAGACGGCAACGGCGGCCACACCGGCTACTCCCTCGGGCAGGGCGCCGCGCCGGTCAAGGCGGTCTGGGAAAAGGCGAAGGAGCTCGGCTACTACATGGTGGTGGAGAGCGAAGGCTGCGACCCCGACGGCGTGAGCGAGGTCACCCGCTGCTTTGCGTACCTGACCTCTCTGGGCGAATGAAAATTTGGCAAATGAGGTAATGAAAGATGAAAAAGAAAGTTGCAGTAATCGGATACGGCGGCATGGGCGGCTGGCACTGTGAGCACCTGCAAAACAGCGACGTCGCCGAGCTGGCCGGCATCTACGACATCAAGGAAGAGCGCCGGGAGCTGGCGCGCAGCCGCGGCATCCGGGCATATGAGTCTTTTGAGGAGGTCCTTGCAGACCCCGCCGTCGACATCCTCACCCTGGCCATTCCCAACGACTGCCACAAGGAGGACGCCATCCGCGGCCTCCACGCGGGCAAGAACGTCATCAGCGAAAAACCGGTCACCCTGTCCAGCGCCGACCTGCAGGAGATGATCGACGCCGCCAACGAAACCGGCAAACTCTTCACCGTCCACCAGAACCGCCGCTGGGACGCTGATTTCCTCTCCATGAAGGAAATTTACGAGAGCGGCACCCTGGGGCCGGTCTTCAACATCGAGTCCCGCGTCCACGGCTCCCGCGGCATCCCCGGCGACTGGCGGCAGCTGCCCGAGCACGGCGGCGGCATGATGCTCGACTGGGGCGTCCACCTCATCGACCAGATGCTGCAAATGATCCCCGAAAAGATCAAAACCGTCTACGCCACGATGGACCATGTGACCAACGAGCTGGTGGACGACGGCTTCAAGCTCGATCTGCGCTTTGAAAGCGGCCTGCTCACCCGCATCGAGGTGGGGACAAGCAACTTTGTAAACCTTCCCCGCTGGTACATGCAGGGCCGCGACGGCACCGCCATCATTTACGACTGGGATTTGAGCGGCAAGATCGTCCGCTGCGAAAACTGGGATGAAAAGGATGTCGTCCCGGTCGTTACGGCGGCCGGCCTGACCAAGACAATGGCCCCCCGCGACGAAAAAACCATCGCCGAGCACGACGTCCCCAAGCCCAACCCCGACGTGCACGATTTCTACCGCAACGTCTGTAAGGCCATCGACGGTCTGGAGCCGCAGATCGTCACCCACCCGCAGATGATGCGGGTGATGAAGGTGATGGAGGCCGCCTTCGAGTCCGACCGGCTCGGGCAGGTCATCCCCTTCGCCTATGACCAGAAGTAATCGCTGAAAATGCTCAAAACTCCCCCTCTCTGCCGGCAGCGCCGCACAGTCTGGGGGAGTTTCAGCAACCAGGGAGGGTTTGCCATGTTTGAAAAAATCGTTGCCATTGAGCCGCTCAACCTTCTGTCCGGCGCCCGGCGGCAGCTGCGCCGCTTTGCCCGCGAGCTCATTTTTTACGACACCCTGCCTGCCGGCAGCCGTGAAATTATCCGGCGGGTGGGAGACGCGGACGCCATACTCGTCAGCTACACCAGCCGGATTGACGCGGAGGCAATCGCAGGTTGCCCGAATCTGCGCTATATCGGGATGTGTTGCAGCCTCTATGAGGAAAAGAGCGCCAACGTGGACATCGCCGCGGCCAGGGCGCGCGGAATCACTGTGCGGGGTGTGCGGGATTACGGCGACAACGGGGTGGTGGAGTATGTTGTCAGCGAGCTGGTGCGCTACCTGCATGGATTCGGCGGCAAGCAGTGGAAAGAAAGGCCCCGCGAAATCACCGGCCTGAAGGTGGGAATTATCGGCATGGGGACTACCGGCTCGCTGATCGCAGAGGGACTGCGGCGGTTTGGCGCGGAGATCTCCTACAACAGCCGCACCCGCAAGCCGGAGCTGGAGGCGGCGCACGGCTACCGCTGGCTGCCGCTGGCGGAGCTGCTGGAGGAGAGCGAGGCGGTCTTCACCTGCCTGACCAAAAACGTCGTAGCGCTGCACGAGGAGGAATTTTCCCACCTGGGGCAGCATAAAATTCTGTTTAACACCTCGATTGCACCCGGTCACGATATTCCTGCCCTGAAATCCTGGCTCGACGGGGGCGGCGGGGAGTTTTTCTGCGACTCGGCGGGTGCACTGGGAGATGACGCGCTGTTGGAGCATCCCCATGTCAACTGCCTGCGCGCCTCTTCCGGCACGACCGAGCAGGCGATGGTGCGCCTGGGAGAAAAGGTGCTGTCCAACATCGAGGCATACTGGAACGAACAGGCGTGTTAATTCGCCGTCTTCTTGAGAGAGTTTCTCCCCCGGCGTCCGCCTGAAGACAGAGCTTTCAGACAGGGCAACATGGAAGGAACGAAAAAGAACAGACCGCATTTTGAAGCGGTCTGTTCTGATTGGCTGCTCCTGTCAGGC
>CALXIG010000191.1 GCA_944388305.1 uncultured Clostridia bacterium | reverse complement strand
TGTCACCGTCACCAAGTACGGAAAAACCGCCCGGATGATCTCCAAATACCGGCCGGTCTGCCCGATTGTGGCCTGTTCTCCCCACGATTTCACTGTCCGGCAGCTCAACATCAGCTGGGGAATCATTCCGCTGCTGGTGGAGGAGAAGACCAGCACCGACGAGCTTTTCGCCGCGGCCTATCAGGCGGCGGAGGAGCACGGCAGCATCCGGAAGGGGGATCTGGTTGTCACAACAGCGGGCGTTCCGCTGGGCATTTCCGGCACCACCAACCTGCTGCGCGTCGACACCATCGGCAACCCGGTCTGATCCGAACCCCTCTTTCTGCGTCAAACGGCCCGCATTTGCGGGCCGTTTTCGTTTTTTGTGTGCTTTTCATAAGGCGGGCCGGAATTCCGCGGATTTCACAAAAAAATCTTGCGGAAAGCCCGAAGCTGTGCTATGATGTAGAAAAAAGAAAGCGGGGATCGGAATGAAATCAATTCGAATCGGGTTTGTTGGCTGCGGCGGCATCGCGCAGCGCCATATCCGGTCGCTTTTGCAGATCGAGGGCGTGGAAATTGCGGCCCTCGCCACCGGGAATGAGGCGCGGCTGAAAGAGGCGGCGGCGCTGGTGCCAGGAGCCGCCCTCTACGCGGACGGAGAGGAAATGCTGGAAACAGCGGCGTTGGACGCCGCTTTCCTCTGCGTGACGCCCGCCCGGCACGGACGCCTTGAGGAAATCGCGGCCCGCAAAGGCGTCCATCTCTATGTGGAAAAGCCCATCGGCCTGGATATGGCCGAGGTCAACCGGCAGGCGGCGCTGATCGAAGCTTCGGGGATCCTCACCTCGGTCGGCTATCAGGAGCGGTATGACCCTGCTTTGGAGGAGCTCCGGGCCTATCTCGCGGCGCATCCGGCCGGCGTCGTCTCGGGAAAATGGATGGGCCAGATGCCCGGCGCGCTCTGGTGGCGGCAGAAATCGGCTTCCGGCGGGCAGGTTGTCGAACAGTGCACCCATATTTTCGACATGCTCCGCTTCCTCTTCGGCGAGGTGGAGAGCGTGTATGCCCGTCCTTTCCGCGGCATTGTGAGGGGAATTCCGCAGTACGATATCGAGGACGCCTCTGCCGCGGTGGTGACCTTCCGCTCCGGCCTGCTGGCCACCGTCATCACCGGCTGCTATCTGGGGCCGCAGTCTCCGGCGGATGTGGGTCTCACGATCTACACCGACGCGGCGCGTGTCTGCTACGACTGGACCCGGCACATCCGCTACTGCGAGGGGGACGCGGTTCGGGAGGTGCCCGGCAACTGCTCCCATCATTTTGAGGCGGCGGCTGCCTTTGTCGAGGCGGTGCGCACCGAGGACCGCTCCCTCATCCGGTCGGATTTTTCCGACGCGGCGCGGACGCTGGCTGTGACCCTCGCGGTCAACCGGTCGATGGAGAGCGGGGAGGCCGTGCAGCCGCAGGCACTATGATTTGGCGAATTCCCGGCTGAGCAGCAGTCCGGCCGCTCCGGCGCCAAGTTGCCCCAGCAGCACCCGCCAGTCGGGCGACAGGCCGTCCGGCACCAGCGCGGCGCACCAGAGAAGTCCCGCCGGCAGGAGAAACGCCGCGCTGTAACATGCCGGAAGCAGCCGCAGCAGTGCGCGCTCCCGCACGGGGCAGAGCAGCAGCGTTCCCGCCAGCAGGAGAAGCAGCAGCTCTGCCGTCCCCGCCGCGAGCAGCAGCGCGGCGAGCCGTTCCATCCCGGCGGGCGGTTCCAACCAGAGGGTGAGCGGGCAGAGCGGCGTGGAATCTGTCCTCCCCCACGGCAGAAACAGCAAAACCCCCAGCGCGGCGGCCGCCAGCAGCGAAAAGGCGCGCAGCAGGCTGGTTCGGGCGGGTTCATCGGCGTAAAGTGACATCATGACTGTGAAATCCTTTCCTGTGGTCTTTCTTACAGCATAACACTTTTTCCGGCAAAAATCAATAGCTATCACTATAAATAATGTTATAACTATCTGTATATCCCCCATCAACCCTTTTACAATAGAAGAGGGTGATGGTGATGGGTGTGGATTATCGCAGGATTGGCCGCCGGATTCAGGAGCGGCGCAGGGCGCTCGGCAGGACGCAGGACAATCTGGCCGAGGCCCTTTCGGTGTCGGTCGGATATGTGAGCCAGCTGGAGCGAGGCGTCACCAAGATCAACCTGGACACGCTGGCGGCGATTTCGGCGTGGCTCGGATGCGGGATGGAGGAGCTGCTGCTGGGGGTCAACCCCATGCGCGCGGACTACCTTGACGCCGAGGTGCAGCGCCTCTGCGCCAGGATGGATGAACGGCAGAAGCGGCTGTTTCTCGCAATCGGCGAGGACATTCTGCGCCTGACAGAGGGAAAAGAGTAAAACAGCGCCGCCGGTTTTGCCGGCGGCGCGCTGCGTTTCTTCTGAAATCTGAAAGCGGACCGGATCAGTCTGCCGGGCAGGATTCTCCCAGCAGCGCCCGCATATCCGCGGGCAGGGGGACTGAAACGGCGATTTTTTCTCCGGAAAACGGGTGGGGGAAGGTCATGCTGGCGCAGTGAAGCGCGTGGCGGGGGATTCGGTCGTCATGCCCGCCGTAGAGGGTGTCCCCGGCCAGCGGGTGGCCCAGGGCGGCAAAGTGCACCCGAATCTGATGGGTGCGTCCGGTTTCCAGCCGGATTTTCAGGAGGGTGTGGCTGGTGGTCCGTGCGAGAACCTCATAGTGGGTCACGGCGTGCTGCCCGTCCGCGTCCGGTTTGCGCAGAATGATGGAGCCTTCGACCCGGCCGATGGGGATGGTGATGGTGCCGGAATCTTCCGGCAGAAGCCCCTCCGCGACGGCGAGATACTCCTTTTCCACCGTCCCGATGAGCAGGCCGGCGCTCAGGGTGCTTTTGGCTGACATGCACAGGCCGGTGGTGTTCTTATCCAGCCGGCTGACCGGGCGGAAGGTGAGCGCGTTGTGGTACAGGTAGGCGAAATAGTTGCCCAGAGAATCGTCCACCCCGTCGGCGGCGGGATGGACGGACATGTTCCAGGGCTTATCAAAGATGACCAGGTCCTCGTCCTCGTAGACGATGGGCACCTTTAAAGAGGCGTTTGGCACCAGGTCGCAGCCTTCTTCGATAAAGGAGATTTCCACCACGTCACCGGTGTAAACGGGGTCGACCATCCGGCGGTGGGCGCCGTTGACCGCCATGCCGCCCTTTTTCAGCTCGATAATCAGACGGCGGGAGTAGCGGTGGGCGTATTTGAGAAAATCCTGCAATTTTGCTCCGTCAAATCGGGGCGGAACGAGATAACGGAAGGTTCTCACTTGGAGAGCACCCGGGTGATTTCACCCACATAAACCAGGTGGTAGTCGCCGGCGGCGTAGTTCTGCTCAATGGCGGGGTCGAGGAATCCTTCGGGGCGGATTTTGTCCAGATAGAGTTTTCTGCATTCCAGCACCAGACGCGCCTCCGCAAAGTAGGTCATGCCGTTCTCGTGAACGGGCGTGAAGCCGGCGGCCGCAATTTTATCCAGGTCGCGGCCGGATTTGCTGCCGCAGAGCGCCAAAGCCTCGCGGGCGGATTCTTCATAGAAGGAGACGGTGAAATTTTCAAAGCGGTCCAGGAATTCGCGGGTGTAGCGCTGAGGACGGATGTAGACGGTCACAACGTCCTTGCCCCACAGGACACCCACGCCGCCCCAGCTGACCGTCATGGTGTTGCAGCCGGTTTCATCGCCTGCGGTGACGAGCGCCCAGTCCCGGCCGATCATCTGAAAGGGGTTGCCGGCGATTTCGGAAGGGGTAATTTCATGGAACATAACAGATACCTCCTGACAGTGTTTGATTCTATTATAACACAAACCGGAAAAATTGCAAACAAAAGGACCTTGCTGCGTTTTTCCATAATATTCTATGAATTTCAGGTGCATTTTTATGTTATTCAGGAAAAATCAAATTTCCCCTTGACAGGGGAAAGGGGGTGTGGTATACTAAGTAAGCTGTCTCGAGCGGAGGGGACTTCGAAGGGAGACGGCGGCGAAGGAATCCGAAAAA
>CALXIG010000190.1 GCA_944388305.1 uncultured Clostridia bacterium | reverse complement strand
CGATCACCTCCTCGGGGCAGAATTGGAGACCCGCGAGGAACCGGTACGGGGTGGGGAGCCAGTAGGCGGGGTTCTGTTCAGGAGGAATTTCCGGCGCAAAAGGGACAAACGGCACCGGCTCCAGGTGCGCTTCCACCGAATCGCCGAAATAGAGCGCCCAATCTGCGTACAGCGCGGCGGTCTGGCGCAGAAAGTAGAGGTGGCGGCGAAACATGCGGTCCGCTTCCTCCTCCGCCGCGGTGGGGCGGCCCAACCGGTTGAGAAAGGACCAGCCGCGGGCGGCCGCGCAGGTTTCGGTGAGGCAGCGGGCAATCTGCTGCTTTTTCTCCTCAATGGCCGCGAAAGCGGAGGCGGAGGAAGCGTTGAAGCGGCGGATTGCCGCGCGGATGGGCCGCCGGAGCCACAGAATGCCGGCCGCGCCCGCCAGCGCGATGACGAGGGCGCCGCCCAGAAAAGTGAGCAGCAAAAGCAGCTTTCCTTCCCCTGCCCGGACGGTGGAAACGGCAGCGGGCAGCATCCCCAGCAGCAGGCAGAGCACTGCGGTCAGGAGGGCGGCAGCCGCCGTCCCGCGGGACATCCGGCCGCCGGCCAGTTTGCGGACCTCCTCCCGCCGGACCGAAACCTCGTCCAGGAGGCGGCTGGTCCGGATTTGCGTACTGGCGCAGGCGCGGCTTTGCTCCTCCTCGTGGAAAAGGGTCTGTTCCAGCAGCTCCCGGCGCTGCCTTTCGTCGAGAACCAGCGGCTGTCCGGGATCCGGATTCGCGCGGCTGTGCAGCTGGAGGGCTGCATCTTCCAGGGCGGCGCGCGGAATCTCCTCCGCCCTTCTGAGGGACTGGAGGACCTGTCCGGATGCGGGTGTCCAGAAATCCCGGCCGCCTGTGCGGGAATCCGAAAAGGTCCCCATTCCGGTGGGATCCACCGACAGTTTTTCCGGCGGAATTTCCTCGCGGATGAGCTGGATGGGAACGGAGAGCACCGGCAGCTCTCCGGCGGGCGTCTTCTGTTTGAGGGCCGCCTGCCGCATGAGCAGCGCCTTGTGGAGGTAGGAAAACTCCGCGCATTTGCGGGAGAGCGTCCGCACCAGAAGCGGTTCGTCCAGGCGGACAGAGGCGCGGTAGAGGCAGAAGGCGCGGAGGTCCCGCTGTTCCTCCTCCCCGCGGGCAATCGCGAGAACGGTCAGCCAGAAGCGGAACAGCGCGCCGGGCGGGATCCGGCCGCGGCGGTATTCAACGTCGCAGACCAGAAAGCGGCTCTGCCAGGCGTAGCCGTTTCGGCGCCAGAACTGGGAGGGGGTCCGCAGCGCCGCCATGCGGGAAAGCTGTTCCTCCAGCTTCTGCTCACGGGCATAATCGGGCAGATATCGGGTGGAGCAGAGGAGCAGATGGGCGGGACGGTCTTTTGGCGCCAGCGGTGAGTCGGAAAAGAAAGAGCCGGTTTCCTCGCGGGGCTTCTGGGCGAGCAGGTGGGTGAGGCGGATCAGGGCGCTTTGCGCCGGGCCGGACGCAAGCCCGGCGGCCTCAAAGTCGAACGGGTTTTCCCGGGAGGCGCAGGCAGAATCGGTCAGAATCAGCGCCTGCCAGCGGCCTTTCCCGGCCGTGATGGAGGAGAGTGCGGACAAAAAGGCGTCCTCCGTCTGATTTTCGGCCCCCCAGGGACAGAAGGCGAGTTCCCCGCCCTGGAGGCAGGGTTCAAAGAGCAGCCGGCAGTCTTCCAGCGAGCCGGCCAGCCGGCTGTCCGGCAGGATGACAGTAAACATGGATATTCCCGGCCTTTCCCGGCCCGCGGCAGCCGCGCGGGCCGATTTGATGTGCAAAAAAGGGGCGGTTACCCCAGAATTTTTCGGAAGCGTTCGGCCGTTTCATCCGCATCCGCCTGCCTGCCTGCGGCAGTGAGGGCTTCAACAGCGGCGTTGCAGTAGATCCGCATGAGCGGGTCATCGAAGATACCCGGCACCGTTTCCGCAAGGAGAGCGGTATTTTCAAAGAACCGGCCGAGCTGCTGCCGCACTTCTTCTGCAAAACGGAGCGGCGCGTCGGCGGGCTCCTCGTGGGCGCGGATATTGTCAAAGAGGATGTCCAGCAGGGTTTCGGCCAACAGACGGAACTGCGGCTCGTCGTACCCGGTTTTGGGGAGGCTCAGCCTGTAGAGGGTAATGAGATCAAAGAGGCTCAGGGTGCTCAGACCGCAGGATTCCTTCGGGTCGGCGAGCTGAAGCTCCCCGAGATTCCGGCGGAAGGCGCTGTCCGCAAAGGAGACGTTGCTCAGCTTTTCCGCGTCGACGGTCCGGCTGTAGGCGCTGTTGAGCGCGTCAACAACTGGCGGGTTGATGAGAAGCGCCTCGTACAGTTCGCAGAGCCTGCCGCAGGGGACGCCGTTTGGCGTGGGCAGATCCTCCGGGAAATAGCCGCCGGCGGGATTTTTCAGATGCAGGGCATAACGGCGCTGTCCGTTTTGCCGGCTCATCTTGTCAAAGGTCAGCCTTCTGTCCAGCAGGCCGGTAAAGAAAGCGCGCATGACCGCCTGCTCCTGCCGCCGCATGTTGTCCTCGTCCAGATCAGGCAGATGATTGGGCAGATGCCAGTAGCGGTTCAGGTGCGGGGAGATGACCAGCGTCTGCTGCGGGTCGAAGCTGATCTGGCGGGTCAGCTCGAAGTAGGAGCGGTAATAGTCGCCGCCGTTTTCATTGCCCATCGCGGGGACGGGGGCGGAGAACTTGGGGAGTTCCATCGCCTTGATGCAGTAGACCGACTGATAGAAGACGATCTGATACTGGTCGATCTGATCCTCGCCGGCGCCGCCGGTGACCGCGCCCTTCAGGTGGCGGTCCAGGATGGGGCGGCGGTGCTCATAGTCCTTTTGGGCGAGCTGTTCGCTGTAGGTGCAGCCGTTGATGGTCCAGACGTCGGGGTTGTAGGAGCTTTCGATAAACGGGGCGGCCAGCCGCCGGGTTTCCTCAATCACCTGGATGGCGTAAGCGCGCTTTTCAGCGGCTGAGACGCAGCCATGCTCGATTTCGCCTTCCTTTTCCAGCGCGTCGATGATGTCCATGTCGATGAGCGCGTCGGCCCGCGCGGAGACAAGGTGCTTCCAGTAGCCCATAATCACCTCGTTGAAGATTTTGACAAAGTAGGCGGAGCTGCCGGCGCCTTTTTCGCGGGGGAAGAGGTCCTCGAACCGGAGACTGTCGGCCGCCTGCTGGCGGGAGACGGGGCGGGCGGCGCGGCGCTGCTGCTGCGCCTGGAGGGCGTAGTCCCGCACCCGCTCGTAGATGAGGGTGCTCAGCTCGGGAGGAAGGTTGGCGAGCCCTCCCACCGAGGGAACCGCGTCGTAGAGGGACTCGATACAGGCCGGTGAGCAGCAGACCA
>CALXIG010000189.1 GCA_944388305.1 uncultured Clostridia bacterium | reverse complement strand
GACAAAGTCGGCCTTGTTGCGCTTGTTGCCGTCCTCCTCGACGCCCTCCCGGACGCCGACCTCGAGGTCCTCGACGTCGTGGTCGTGGAAGACATAGTACTGCGCAAGCTTCGCGGTGTCAAAATAGACGTTGCCGCCCGCCTCGTAGGCGTAGCCCTTCTCGAGCAGGGTCTCAATGAGGGCGATAAAGTCGGCGATGCAGGAAGTCGCCGGGACCACCGTCTCCGGCTTTTTGATATGGAGCTTTTCGCAGTCGGCGAAAAAGGCGTCCGTGTAGTAGCGGGCGATCTCCATCACCGTCTTTTTCTCCCGCCTTGCCCCTTTGAGCATCTTGTCCTCGCCGGTGTCGGCGTCGCTCGAGAGGTGACCGACGTCGGTGATATTCATCACCCGCCTGACCGCGAGTCCGGTGTAGGCGAGGTATTTTTCCAGCACATCCTCCATGATGTAGCTGCGCAGGTTGCCGATGTGGGCGAAGTGGTAAACGGTCGGGCCGCAGGTGTACATGGTGACGGTTCCCGGCGTGTGGGTGACAAACTCCTCCCGCTCGTGGGAGAGGGTGTTATACAGTTTCATTTTGACTTCCTCCTGACTGATCGGCAGAGCCGCGCAGCGCCTCAATCTCCCGCTGCTGCTCCGCAATTCTCTTCTCCGCCCGCTCCAGCCGCAGTGTCAGCCGGCAGAGTTCCTGGGAAACGGGGTCGGGAATGTGGACCTGGTCCATCGCCGGCCGGGGCGTTCGTTCCCCATTGCGGCGGACGACGTGGGCCGGCACGCCGACCGCCGTCGAATCAGGCGGAATCGGTTCCAGCACCACTGCGCCCGCGGCGATTTTTGCGTTGTCCCCGACGGCAAAGGGGCCGAGAATCTTCGCGCCGCTGCCGACCAGGACGTTTTTCCCGAGCGTCGGGTGGCGCTTGCCGTGGTCCTTGCCGGTGCCGCCCAGCGTGACCCCCTGATAGAGGGTGCAGCCGTCCCCGACCTCGGCGGTTTCGCCGATGACGATGCCGCTGCCGTGGTCGATGAAGACCCCCTGCCCGATTTTCGCGCCGGGATGGATCTCGACGCCGGTCAGAAAGCGGGCCAGCTGAGAGAGCAGCCGCGCCAGAAAAAAGAACCGGTGCCGGTACAGAAAATAGGCCGGCCGGTGGAGCATGATGGCGTGCAGCCCGGAATAAAGGAGGAGGATCTCAGCGGCATTGCGCGCCGCCGGATCCCGCTCCCTGACCGCCCGGATGTCCGCCCGCAGTCTGTTCAGCATCTTGTCACCAAACCCTCCCCGTTATTTGCTCGCGGTAAACTGCGCGCGGTTCACCCACAGGTACTCCGCGCCGGAAATGACGGTGATTGCCGCCGAAATCCAGACCAGCGCCCTTCCAATCTCCGGAAGCGGAAAATTGACTGACAGCATTCCGAGGTCGGCGATCAACAGCAGCAGCAGAATCGCCACGATGGCCACCATCGTCATCAGCGTTTTAAGCTTGCCGAGTTTGCCGGCCGCGATCACGGTGCCGTTTCCGGCCGCCACCATCCGCAGCGAGGAAACCAGAAATTCCCGGGCCATCATGATGACCACCGCCACCGCCGAAGCGCAGCCCAGCTCGACAAAGGCGATCAGGGCCGAAAAGGTCAGCACCTTGTCGGCGACCGGGTCGAGAAATTTGCCGAAATCGGTGATGAGGTTGCGGCTGCGGGCGATGTGGCCGTCCAGCGCGTCGGTGACGGCCGCCGCTGCAAAGACCAGCAGCGCCCAGACCCCGTGCAGCGGGATGCGCTCCACCAAAAGGAAGAGCAGGAAAAAGGGCACCAGAATCATGCGCAGCATGGTCAGTTTATTCGGGGTGTTCATCCGTTACCACTCCTATCAGATCCAAATCCATTGTATCTTCCACCTTCACCTTGACAAACTGGCCGATTGCCAGCTTGTTTTTCGCGGTGAAGAAGACCTTTCCGTCGATGTCGGGGGCGTCGGCACCGCTGCGGCCAAAGAAGCACTCGCCCCAGCGGTCGTAGCCCTCCGTCACGCAGAGAATCTCCCTGCCGACAGCCTCCCCGTTCTTCTCCGCCATAATCCTCATCTGTTCCTCGTTGATGATGCGGGCGCGCTCGGCTTTGGTTTCATCGTCGAGCTGGCCGTCCATTTCAGCCGCCGGAGTGCCCTCCTCCTGGGAGTAAGCGAAGCAGCCGAGCCGGTCGAACCGCACCGTCTTGACGAAGTCACACAGCTCCTCAAACTGCGCCTCGGTCTCGCCGGGGAAACCGGCGATCAGGGTCGTGCGCAGCGTCACCCCCGGGATCCGCTCCCGGATATGGGCGATGAGATTCTCCAGACTCTCCCGGTCCCCGGGGCGGCGCATGGCGCGCAGAATGTCCCGGTCGCAATGCTGAATGGGGAGATCGAGGTATTTGACGATCTTCGGCTCCGCGGCGATCACGTCAAGCAGTTCCCCGGTGATGCGTTCGGGGTAGGCGTAAAGCACCCGAATCCAGCGGAATCCGTCAATTTTTGCGAGATTTTGCAATAATTCCGCGAGTTTATACTCGCCGTACAGATCCTGCCCATACCGGGTGGGGTCCTGCGCGACGACGACCAGTTCCTTCACGCCCTGTCCGGCAAGCCAGGCGGCCTCCTCCAACAGGCTCTCCATCGGACGGCTGCGGAAACGGCCGCGGATGTCGGGAATGGCGCAGTAAGAGCAGCGGTTGTCGCAGCCCTCGGCGATTTTCAGATAGGCGTAAAACGGCAGGGTGGACAGAATCCGCCCGCCCTCCAGCGGCAGGCCGCATTTTTCGCCGAAGCGGCAGACCTTTTTGTCGTGCAGCACCGACTCGACGATGGAGGCGATTTCCGCGTTGGAGCCGATGCCGACCACAGCGTCGACCTCGGGCATCTCCTCCCGGATCTCGGTGCGGTAGCGCTCGGCCAGACAACCGGTGAGCAGAAGCTTTTTGATCCGCCCTTCCTTTTTCAGCGTGATATATTCCATTGTCTCCTCAATGGCTTCCTGCTTGGCGCTCTCGATAAATCCGCAGGTGTTGATGATGACCACGTCGGCCAATGCAGGGTCATGAGACAGCGTATACCCCGCCTCGTGAAGCCGGTGCATCATCATTTCGGCGTCCACCTGATTTTTGGGGCAGCCGAGGGAGACCATTCCAATTTTAATCGGCATCTTCAATTCCTCTCTATTCCCCGGCCGGGTCTTCGGCCGGATCGTCCTGCCGCAGCTCCTCCAGCACCGTGTCGGCAGCTTCGGCGGCGTCATAGTATTCATGTCCGAGCCGCATCAGCGCCCGGATGACCTTTTCCCTGCCCTTTCCGTCCCGGTCTTCGGCGAGAACGCGGGCATATTTCCGGCGGCAGAGGGCGGTCAGCGCGTCCTCCTCCGGCTCGACCTCCTCCACTGCCTCCACAGCGGTGGAGGCGTCGATTCCCCTCCGGCGCAGCTCCAGAACAGCCCGGCGCGGCCCCTGGTGCTTTTGCAGGATGTAGTAGCGGGCGAGCTTGCGGGCATATTCACCGTCGTTTAAAAGGCCCAGCTCCCGCAGACTGGCTACCACCTTCCGGGCGGTTTCCGGGCTGACATTGCGAACCAGTTTCTGTTCCAGCTCCCAGCTGGCGTAGTCTCTGCGGTCCAGCAGGTAGAGGGCCCGCTCCCGGGCGCGGCGGTACTCCGCGGCCCGCAGGGCGGCGGCGAGGGTCTGCTCCTCCACCTCTGTTCCCGGCTTGAGGCGGTATTTCACCACAATTTCGGCGTCGAGGATGTTCCAATACGCTCCATCCACTTCCACCTTCCAGCGGCCGCCCTCCGTCTTTTCGATCCGGGTGACGGTCATTCCTCAAAATCCCCGAGATCCGCCTCGACGTCCAGGTCGATGTCGGTCAGGTCGCCGGTGTCGACATCGGAAAGGTCGGGATCGGACTCCGGCTCCGCTTCATTCCCGGTGGGCGGCGTGATCTCCTCGTCGCCGAGCTTGACGGTGACGCCCTTGCGCAGCTCCAGGGTGCTCTGCTTGGCGCCCTTGGCCGGGGCCATGACGAAGTTGTCGATGTTGTCCCGGATGATCTGTTCGATTTCGGCGCAGATATCGGGGTGCTCCTTCAGAAAGGCGCGGGTTTTCTCCTTGCCCTGCCCGATGCGCTCCCCCCGGTAGCTGTACCAGGAGCCGGACTTCTGGATGAGGCCGAGCACCGAGCCGATGTCGATGATCTCGCCCTCGTAGGAGGTTCCTTCCCCGTACAGAAGGTCGAAGGTGCACTCCTTGAAGGGCGGCGCGACCTTGTTTTTGACAACCTTGCACTTGGTGACATTGCCGATGAACTCGCTGCCTTCCTTGATCGCCTCGCCTTTGCGGACGTCGATGCGGACGGTGGCGAAGTATTTGAGCGCGCGGCCGCCGGTGGTTGTCTCGGGATTGCCGAAGGTGACGCCGATTTTTTCGCGGATCTGGTTGATGAAAATGGCCACGCAGTTGCTCCGGCCGATGATGGCGGTCAGCTTGCGCATGGCCTGGCTCATCAGGCGGGCGAGCTGGCCGACGTGGGCGTCGCCCATCTCCCCTTCAATTTCCGCCTTGGTCACCATCGCGGCGACCGAGTCAAAAACAACGATATCCAGCGCGCCGGAGCGGACCAGCGCCTCGGCGATTTCCAGCGCCTGTTCGCCGGTATCCGGCTGGGAGACCAGAAGGCTGTCGATATCGACGCCCAGCGCCTTCGCATAGCCGGGGTCGAGGGCGTGCTCAACGTCGATGAAGGCCGCCTCGCCGCCGCGCTTCTGGGCCTGCGCGACCATTTGCAGGGCGACCGTCGTCTTACCCGAAGATTCCGGGCCATAGATCTCGATGATGCGGCCCTTCGGCACGCCGCCGACCCCCAGCGCGAGGTCGAGTCCGAGCGAGCCGGTGGGGATAACGTCCACATCCAGATGGGTATGGTCGCCGAGCTTCATAATAGAACCGGCGCCGAAAGTTTTTTCAATCTGCTCAATGGCATTCTGAAGCGCCTGCTTTTTTTCCTCCGCTGTCTCCAGCGGCTTGACAGGCGCGGGAGCCTTTGCTTTGGCCATATCTGTTTCCCTCCGTTGATCTAGGATTTAGAAAATTTGTTCTCCGCTGTCACTACTCTTATTATACCATGAAGGTCCGGGGTTTGGCAAATAAAATCCAGCCCGGATTTGTGAAGAATTTCTGACACCTGCGCCTCCTGCCCCAGCCCGATCTCATAGGCGAGCATTCCGCCCGGCGCGAGCCGGGGAGCGTACCGCGCGGTGAGGGCGCGGTAAAAGGCGAGGCCGTCTTCTCCCCCGTCCAAAGCCATCGCAGGCTCCCGGGCGACTTCCGGCTGAAGGGACGCCATCTCCTCCGCGGTCAGATAGGGCGGATTGGAGAGAATCAGGTCAAAACGCGGCGGGAGCGCCGGAATCTCCCCCAGCGCATCGGCCAGCAGGCCGTGCACCCGGTTCCCGTAAGCGGCGTTATTGCGGCAGAAATAGCGCCAGGCTTCCTCGGACTTCTCGACCGCCCAGACCCCGGCGTCCGGCCGTTCCGCGGCGATGGTGACGGAGAGACAGCCGCTGCCGGCGCAGAGATCGAGGACCGACGGCCGCTCGATTTTTCGAAGAAAATTCAGACAGACCTCCGCAAGCGTCTCGGTATCGGCCCGCGGGATGAGGACGCCCTCCCCAACGGCAAAGGTCCTGCCGTAAAAGTCCCACTCGCCGAGGAGATATTGCAGCGGCTCATGCCGCAGCCGGCGGGAAACCAGCTCTGCGAGCCGTTCCCGGCGCGCCTCGTCCAGCTCGATCTCGCGTCCCAGCAGGATATCCGCCCCGGAGACGCCGCACACCGAGCAGAGCAACTCCCGCGCCTCCAGATCCGCCGTGTCAAATTCCCGACGCAGCGTATTTCTGATGCCGCGATATACTTTTTGTAAAGAAACTACCACTGGTCCTCCCCTTTTCGCTCCGGCAGAACCGGGGTCATGGAGGCGATCGCTGCCTCGATCATGCCGTCGTCCGGCTCGTGGGTGGTGATCCGCTGGATCTGGAGCCCGGGGAAGGAGATAATGCGGGTGAACCAGTTGTCATACCGCCCGGCCAGCTTGATCAGTTCGTAGGCGCAGCCGACAACAAGCGGCAGCAGGACGATTTTGAGGAGTGTGCGGACGATGGCGTTGCTCCAGGTCACGACCGAAAAGATGAGAATGCCCAGAATGAGGACGATAAAAATAAAGCTCGTCCCGCAGCGGGGGTGGAAGCGGCAGTGCTTGCGGATATTTTCGACAGTCAGCGGCTCTCCGGCCTCGTAGCAGGCGATGGTCTTGTGCTCCGCGCCGTGGTACTGGAACATCCGGTACATCTCGGGGATGCGGCCGACCAGCGCCATATAGCCGATGAAGATGGCGATTTTGATCACACCCTCCAGCAGCGACATTCCCCACCGGGGCAGAAAGCCCTCCCCCAGCCCGACCAGCCAGGCCGGCAGCAGCATGAACAACAGGATTGCCAGCGCCACGCCCAGCACCGAGCCGATTCCCAGAAAAATGTTGGTCAGCTTGTCCCCGAAGGTCTTTTCGAGCCACTGCTCGAACTTGCCGGGCTCCTCCCCATCCTCCATGCCCTCGGTCGAGATCTCGGCCGACTTCATGAGGCAGCGGTAGCCGACGACCAGGCTGCCGATCATATTGACCACGCCGCGGACGATGGGGAGCCGGTTCCAGATGCGGGAGGGCGCGTTGTCCCACACCTCGGTGTAGAGTTCGCCGTCCGGCCTGCGGACGGCCATGGCGGATTTGCGGGGGCCGCGCATCATCACCCCTCCATGAGGGCCTGGCCGCCGATGCTGGTTTTAAAGTTTCTGCTCATTCTCCGGTTTCCTTTCTAAAAGCGAGGGCTGCTCCGGAAGGTCCTCCGGGCTGTTGACGGGGAGGCGGATGAGGACGGTCGTCCCCACCCCGAGGGTGCTCTCGATGTCAATGCTCCCCTTGTGCATCTGAATGATCTCGTTGGCGACCGCCAGGCCGATGCCGGAGCCGCGGCGGGTGTGATTGGCCTTGTAGAACTTGTTTTTGATCTTGGGCAGGTCCTCCGGCGCGATGCCGCAGCCGTTGTCCGCAACACTGATGAAAATGGAGTCGTCCCGCGCGAAGGCGTCAATTTTGACTGTTCCGCCCGGGTCGGAGTACTTGATGGCGTTGTCAATGACGTTGATAAACACCTGCCGCAGCCGGTTTTTGTCCCCATAAATGATGGGGAGCATCTCCGGCTCGTTGTAGATGACCTGAATCTGCTCCCGCCGGGCCTTTTCCGTGTAGATCAGGACGGCCTCGCCGAGCTCCGCCAAAAGGTCGAGCTTCTGGAACACGAGGCTGAACCGCCCGTTCTGGATGCGGGAGAAGTCGAGCAGCTCCTCCACCATGCCGGACAGGCGCTCTGTCTCGGCCGAAATGACCCGCATCCCTTTTTTGAGGGTGGCGGCGTCATAGTTGTCGGTATCCAGCAGCGTCTCGGCCCAGCCGCGGATGGCGGTCAGCGGAGTGCGCAGCTCGTGGGAGACCGAGGAGATGAATTCGTTCTTCATCTTCTCGGTGTTTTCCAGCTCGTCTGCCATGAAGTTGATCGTCTCGCAGAGGGCGCCCAGCTCGTCGTCCGACACCCGGGCAATCCGGCTTTTGAGGTCGCCGGAGGCAATCTGCCGCGCCGCGGCCCCGATCTCCCGCACCGGACGGACGATACTTTTGATGAAGAAAAGACCGGACACCAGCACCAGCGCCAGCACGGCCACAGCCGCCAGCGCGATGGTCAGCACCATGTTGCGGATGGCGGCGTCCACCCGCTCGAGGGAGACGACAAACCGCATGGCGGAGAATTCGGAGTTGATTGGGGTCACCAGCCGGGTGACCGCCATCACCTTCTGTCCACTCTCGATGGGACCGATGTAGAGGCCCTCCCCGCTCGCGGAGTTGAGGGCCATCGTGTAATCCGGCAGATTCCGGGTGTTGTAGGAGAATCCGCTGGAGGTGAGGGTCACTTCCCCGTTTAAGTCGATGGTCATCAGCTCCATCATGTTTTTATCGGGGAAGGACTCGACGTAGCTGCGGATCTCTGTGTAGAAATTGGCGGTGACGGTGTTTTCCGAATAACGGATCATCATGCCGTCGACGGTGCTGGCCCGGTTGTTGAGCACCTCCTCCACCGCCGAATAGTAGTAATTGTGAATCGCCACCCCGCTGATGGAGACAACTGTAGTCAGGATAATGAGGATCACGCCGAAGCTGTTCAAAAACCAGCGGGTCGTGATGCTTTTCAGTGCCAAAGCGCCTGTTCCCCCTTCCCGGTCAGGCGGGGTCCGCCCACTTGTAGCCGTAGCCCCAGACCGTCTGAATGTAGACCGGGGTGGAGGGCTCGTCCTCCACCTTGATGCGGAGCCGGCGGATATTCACGTCGACGATCTTGACGTCGCTGTAAAAATTTTCCCCCCAGATCTCGCTCAGAATTTTGTTGCGGTCCAGAGCGGAGCCCTTGTTTTTGAGCAGCAGCTCGATAATCTGGTACTCCACCTGAGTCAGATCGATGACGCGGCCGTTTTTGGTGAAGGTGCGGCTCTTGGTGTTGAGCACAAAGGGGCCGCTGCGGATGTCGTTGCTCTCCTTGGGTCTGCCGGCGGCCATGCTGACCCGGCGGTAAACCGCATCGACCCGGGCGACCACCTCAGAGGGGCTGAAGGGCTTGGTGACATAGTCGTCCGCCCCCATCATCAGCCCGCCGACCCGGTCGATTTCCTGGGAGCGGGCGGTGAGGAAGATGATGCCCAGCGTCTCGGAGCGCTCCCGCAGCCGCTTGCAGAGGGTAAAGCCGTCCATTCCCGGCATGGTGACGTCCAGCAGCGCGACGTCAAAATCGCCGTTCTGCTCGTCGTAGACCTTCAGCGCTTCCTCGCCGCTGCTCACATCCACCACATTGTAGCCGGAACGCTGCAAGTTGATGACGACAAACTCCCGAATGGTATCTTCGTCTTCGCAGACTAAAATGCGTTTCATACTCGTGTTCCTTTCTGTCTTGGTCATTGCAGATACCGGACTCCGGTCAGAAGTACCGGTTGAAATTCTTCTTCACCTCGGTGAGGCTGACGGAGAGAGGGCCGCTGTGCTCCGGGACCCGGGCCAGATAGACGATCTGGCCGCCGCCAGCGCTGTCGATGATCTCATAATCCGGGTACTCGCCCGCCTCCCAGTCGCTGCGCCTGGCCATCAGGATGTAAAGCAGCTCCTGCCGGATCGGGTTGTCGCCGTTCTGATACTCATAAAAGAGCGTTTCGTTGGCGCGAACGGTCCGGCGGACGCTCACCCGCCCCACCCAGCGCTCGGGGAAATCGAGCATGTAGCCCTGAGAGGAGTTGACGTAGGAGGATTTGACCTTCTGATACTCTCCGTCGAAGAAATGGTACCAATCGGTCAGGTACACGGCGCCCGACACCTCCTCGGTGTATCCGGGCATCAGCGTCAGCCCGGGCACCTCGATGATGCCGTCGCGGTTGGTGTCGTAGCAGGCCGCTCCCAGCGCCCGGTCCACCGCGTATCGCTGTCCCAGCTCGGGGTCATAGGTCAGATTGACAAGACCCGTTCCCTCCTCATAGCCGAGAATCTCGGTCGACATGGCGTTGGAGCCGCGATATCCGTCGAGATAGACCGCGCGCTGGCCGTTGATCAGGTAGCCGTCCAGAATGTTCGAATAGCGGGTGATCGTCGGGTCGAGCACCACTTCGCTGTCCAGGCGGAAACGGCCGTCCCGGTAGAGGTACAGCAGGCCGTAGGAGCTGCCCTCCTCGCTGGCGGGGGTAATCAGCAGCACATCGTCCTCATTGTCGCTGTTGATGTCTGAAATGATCTTCGCCTGATAGCTCTGGGAGTAGATCTCGTCCATCGTGCTGCCGTTAAAGCTGTAGACCTTCAACAGGCTGGTGTTGTCGCTGGAATAGCCCAGGCCGACCGCGAGCAGCGAAACGCCGCCGGTCCGCATGACCGAGATATCCTCAACCTGGGTGCCGTCGAGCGAGATGTCGTGCACCGACTGCCAGCTGCCGTCCCGCTTGTCGAGGACGGCCATGTGAATGGCGGAGGTGACGTTGGCCGCGGTAGACTGGTAAAAGGCCACCGCTTCGGAAGTCACCTCTGCATCCAGATTGATGACCAGAAACGCTGACCTGTTTTCCCCGCGCTGGGGGTATAGAAGCTTGATGTTGTCCCCCGTCTCCCGGACGAGGGCGGCGTAGATCTCATTCTGCTCTTCGTTGAGCAGCGGGGGGACCAGCAGGCTGTCCACACCCGACTGCGGCATGGAACAGCCTGTCAGCACAAACGCGGCGGCCAGCGCCCCAAACAGCCGCAGAAGCCTCCCGCGCATCAGCGGCGCTTCTCGATCGGCTGGTAAGCCTGCCGGCGGACGACCGACTTGTAGGCCGGCCGGATAATCCGCGAACAGGTGGTGTATTCCTCAATCCGGTGCGCGCACCAGCCGCTCATCCGTGCGACCGCAAAGAGCGGGGTGAACAGCTCGTCCGGAATGCCGAGCATCCGGTAGACAAAGCCGGAATAGAGGTCGACGTTGGCACAGATGCTCTTCCGATCCCCCTTGCGGGAGGCGATTACCGCCGGCGCCAGGCGCTCGATGGATTTGAGAAGCTCCAACTCCTCGGTCATGCCCTTCTCCCCGGCAAGGCGTTCAGCGGAATCCCGCAGAATCTGCGCACGGGGGTCCGAAAGGGTATAGACCGCGTGGCCCATCCCATAGATCAGGCCGGTCTTGTCCCCGTATTTCCGATCCAGAATGCCGGCGAGGTAGGCAGAGACCTCCTCGTCGTCCTGCCAGTCGGAAACGCCTTTTTTGATCTCCTCAAACATGCGCACCACGTTGATATTGGCGCCGCCATGGCGGAAGCCCTTGAGGGAACCGATCGCGCCGGAGTAGGCGGAATAGGCGTCGGTGCCCGCAGAGGTCAGGGTGCGGCAGACAAAGGTCGAGTTGTTGCCGCCGCCGTGCTCGGCGTGGAGCATGAGGCAGATGTCCAGCAGGTGCGCCTCCTCCTCGGTGTATTCCCGGTCGATGCGCAGGGTGGAGAGGATGCTCTGGGCGAGGCTCTCATCCGGGCGGACTGGGTGGAAGTACATGGATTTGTTGTCATAATGCCCGATCTTGGCCTGATAGGCGTTGACCATCATGGTGGGCATCCGGGCAATGATGTAGATGGCCTTGCGCAGCTCCCCTTCGAGGGAGGCGTCCTCGGCGAATTCGTCGTAGGAATAAAGCGCCAGCACGCTGCGGGCGAGCTTGTTCATGATGTCCTTGGAGGGGGCCTTGAGGATCATGTCCTGCACGAAATCCTGCGGAAGGGTGCGCGCCTGCGCCAGCACCATGCGGAAGAACTCGAGCTGCTCGGCGGTGGGAAGGACTCCGAAAAGGAGCAGGTAGGAAACCTCCTCATAGCCATACCGGCCTTCCCGCTCGCAGGCCGCGATCAGCTCCCGGATGTCATAGCCGCGGTAGGTCAACTCGCCGTCGACCGGCTGCTTTTCCCCCTCGTTCAGCACGTAGCCGTGCACGTTGCAGATCTGGGTCAGTCCGGCCAGCACGCCGGTGCCGTCGCTGTTGCGCAGGCCGCGCTTCACGTTGTATTTTTCATTCAGCGCGGGGTCGATGTAGTTATGTTTTTTAAATTCCTCGCATAATGTCTGAATGGTCTCCTGTTTGGCAAAACCTCTTACCATATTGATTCACCCTGCTTTTCCCTGGATTTGCCTTCCCTTGCCGTTTGGCCGGAAAACTATATAGATACTCTTATTTTATAACAGTGCATCGGCAAAGTCAAGGCGGAATCCTGTCGGAGCTGCTGATTTTGCCGGAAAGATTGCCGGAGGTGCAAAATGAAACGCCACACGATTGCCCGGTGCGCCGCTTTTCTCGGTGCAATGGCCCTGCTGCCCGCCCTGCCGCTTGCCATGCAGGCGCGTCTTCCGGCGGCGCCCGCCCTGTTCCCGAAACAGACGAGCCTCTCGCTGCGCACTTCCGGCGCGGCAGCATTCCCGGACGCGGCCGCTCTGTTCTCCGCGCCCTCCGCAGAAGAAAGCGCCGCGGAGGCAGAGAAATCCCTGCCGGAGAGCAGTGTTTCCCTCGCCCTGCCGTCCGCCTATCTCGTGCTGGACACCGGGAGCGGCGAGGTGCTCTCCCTCAGTCCGTTTGACTACGTGTGCGGGGTGACAGCCGCCGAAATTCCCATCACCTTCCACCCGGAGGCCGTCAAGGCGCAGGCGGTGGCTGCCCACAGCTACGCGCTGCGGCAGATGGGCCTCCAGCTCCAGAACCCGGACCCCGCCCTCAAGGGCGCCTATCTGTCGACCGACCCGGCGCACTTTCAGGCTTACCTCTCCCGCGGAGAGCGGGAAGCGCTCTGGGGCGAACAGTTTGCGGAAAACGAAGAAAAGCTCGAGAACGCCGTCTCCGCGGTACTGGGCAGCATTCTGGTCAGCGGGGAGGAGCCGGTCGCTGCGGCTTTCCACGCCATCTCCTCCGGAAAAACCGAGTCGGCCGCCGACGTCTGGGGCCGGGAGGTCTCCTACCTGGTGCCGGTTGACAGCCCGGAGGATGCGGATAACCCCGAAATGTACTCCGAGGTGACAGTCAGCGCGGAGGAGGCCGCCGGCATTCTGGGCAGCCTCCTGAACGGGCTTTCCCTCTCCGGCGATCCGGCCGGATGGATCGAGGTGACCGGCCGCACCGGGAGCGGCATGGTCAAAACGGTGTCTGTGGGCGGCGCGGAGACGGACGGCGAAACCATCCGCGCAGCTTTCGGGCTGGCCTCTGCCAACTTCAGCGTCTCCTGCGCGGATGGGCAGATCACCTTCACCGTCAAAGGGCGCGGACACGGCGTCGGAATGAGCCAGTGCGGCGCCGAGGCGATGGCCCAGGCGGGCAGCAGCTGGGAGGAGATCCTCGCGCGGTATTACCCCGGCACCGAAATTGCCGCAGTCGAGGCATAAAGATCCGGAAATCCGCATACAGTTTGATACAGACAAGGAAAGTGGTGAGAGTATGTTCATCAAATCGTTCCGGCTGAAAAACCTGCTCGCGGTATCCGGCGCGGTCCTGATCGGCCTGGCGCTCGGGATCGGCGTCCTGCTGCTCGCGGCGCGCTCCGCCGGGGAGGACCCCCGCCCGTCTGAAATCCCCACGTCCGCGGAAGAGGTTTCCACCGCGGACGCGGGGCAGAAGACCGTCTATCTGACCTACGACGACGGACCCTCGGCCATGACGGCCGAGGTGCTCGACGTTTTAAAGGAGAAGGAGGTCCCCGCCACCTTTTTTGTCATCGGCGCGACGACCGGGCGGGGTATGGAGCTGTACCGGCGCATTCTGGAGGAGGGGCACGCGCTCGGACTGCACTCCTACTCCCACCGCTACGGGCAGATCTACGAAAGCGCGGAAGCTTTTCTGGCGGACTACGGCAGGCTTTCCGACCACATCGAAACGGTCACCGGCGTGCGGCCGGATATCTGCCGCTTTCCGGGCGGAAGCGTCAACAACCTCGCCGCCCCGGAGGTCCTGAAGGAGATCAAGGCGGACCTCTCCCGGGAGGGCATTGTCTGGTTCGACTGGAACGCCCTTGCCAAAGATGACGGGGCCGAAGCTGCGCCGGCGGAGGAAATGTTTGAAAATATCCTCGAATCCGCCGGGGACAGGGAAAAACTGGTCATCCTCCTGCACGACGACGCGCTGCGCACAACCGCGGCGGAATGCACCGCCATGCTCATCGACCATTACCGGGAGCTCGGCTACACCTTTGAGAAGCTGACAGCCGAGGCGCCCTGCGTGCAGTTCCCGGACCCCTGACCGGTCCTTCTCATTCAAAACAGCCCGGGCGGCATTCTGCCGCCCGGTTTTTTGCGCCGGAAGCTCCTTCCGGGCAGCGGGTTGACAAAATAACGAAAACCATGTATGATAATGGTGAAATGCTGTCCGGGAACGGTTCCCGGACCGGCTCTGCGGGGCCGCAGCGGCCGCCGCTAAACGCTTATTTTTCGACAGAAATGAGGAGGTTTTTCACTTTGGACGACGGACGATCATGGCAGTTGATTCTCTCTCTGGTTTTTCTGGCCTGCGGCTTTTTCCTTTCGATGAGCGCGGCCGCGATGGTGGGGGTGAGCGACCCTCAGCTCAAGGAGCGCGCCGGCGCGGGTGAACGGCAGGCGGTGCAGCTTTCCCGCTGTCTCGCGGGGCGGAATTTTATTGAACGGGTCCGCACGGCGGCTTCCGCCGCAACAATGGCGGGTGCGCTGTTCGGAATGATTTTTGCGGCGCCGCTTCTCTACCGGTTGCTGTTCCCGCTGCTGGGCGGCGAGGCCGTTCCCGCGGAGGCGGCTGAAGCGGCTGCGGCCGGTCACCCTGCCGTATTGGCCGCGGTGATCAGCGTATTGGCGGCAGCGCTTGTCATAACCATTCTGTGGCTCACATTCGGCATTTCTCTGCCCGCGCTGCTGGGCAGCCATTTTGCCGAGAAGCTCGGTTACCGCGTCTGCTCTTTCTTCCCCGGTGCGCTCTGGCTGTTTGCTCCGCTGGCGGCGCCTGTGCGCGGCATTTCCCGCGGGCTCGCCCGCCTGTTTGGCGCGAATCCCGGTAAGGTTGCCGAAAAGGTGACCGAAGAGGAGATCCGGATGCTGGTGGATACCGGCAGTGAAATGGGCTTCATCGAAGAGAGCCAGAAGGAAATGATCAACAACATCTTCGAGTTTGACGACACCGCAGTGGAGGATGTGATGACCCACCGCACCGAAATTGTGGCGGTGGAAAAGACCGACAAAATCAGCGATGTGGTCTATCTGGCCACCAGCGAGGGCTTCTCCCGCTTCCCTGTCTACGAAGGCAGCCTGGACAACATTGTCGGATTCATCCATGTCAAAGACCTGCTCTGCCTGGTCGGCATGAATCCCTCGGACAACCTGAAGCTCGATGACTTCATCCGCCCGGTCATCTACGTGCCGGAACACGCCACCTGCCGCAGCGTGTTTGCCGAATTCAAAAAGACGCAGGCGGCAATGGCCGTCGTGGTGGACGACCACGGCGGAACCGAGGGAATTCTGACGATGGAGGACATCCTCGAGTCCATTGTCGGAGATATCGAAGACGAATATGACGAGGAGGAAAAGACGGTCCAGCAGCTGGACCCGGACACCTATCTGGTGGAGGGCACGGTGGAGCTGGACGAGCTCGCAGAGCTGCT
This sequence comes from uncultured Clostridia bacterium, assembly GCA_944388305.1. Taxonomy (GTDB): domain Bacteria; phylum Bacillota; class Clostridia; order Oscillospirales; family Ruminococcaceae; genus Merdivicinus. Next base: position 1,236 of record CALXIG010000189.1, on the reverse strand, counting down.
TCAGATTTCCTTCGAGCAGGACGACGACTACGACACCCTCGGCGGCTTTATGACCCACATGCTTGGGCGAATCCCGCAGGAGGACGAAAATCCTTCTGTTGTATACGGAGGGTATGAATTCACCGTCATGCTGGTCGAGGAGCGCCGCGTTGCAAAGGTCAAAATTCACCGTCTTCCGGCCGGCGAGGAGCCGGAAGAACCGAAGGAAGAATAGTCACGCGCATTTCAAGGCGCCGGTCTCTTTGCGGAGGCCGGCGCTTTCTTTTCAAAATCTTCCGTTTTTCAGCGGTCCTTTTTTAAGAAAATTTCAAGGAATCCTTTCAACTCTCCCGCCCGCCTTCTGTTATGATAGCAGTAGGCTCTCAGGAAAGGATGAAGTTGGATGGAACTGCCAGAAGGACTGAAGGTCAACCCGGAAAAAGAAGAAACGGTCACCCTGGAAAACCGGGTGTATGCCTGCTACGCAATCGAAACGCCGCTGATTACCCCCGGCATGAGAATCGAAGATATCGTGCGGCGCTACGCCGCCCCGCACCTGCGGGCGGGAGACATTCTCCTCATCAGCGAAAAAATGCTGGCCTGCTCGCAGGGAAAGGCGCGCCCGATCGCGGAAATCCGGCCCGGATTCTGGGCGAAGCGCCTCTGCCGCCATGTGCGGAAAACAGATTACGGCATCGGCCTCTCCCTGCCGGAAACCATGCAGTGCGCCATCGAGGAATGCGGCCTCCCGCGCATCCTGCTGGCATCGGCGGTGGGCGCGCTGGGGCGGCTGCTGGGAAAAAAGGGGTGGTTTTACCGGATCGCCGGGTACAAGGCCGCCTCTGTCGACGGCCCGTGCGTCTTCACCATCCCGCCCTACAACCGGTATGTTGTGCCTGCGCCCGACCGGCCCCGGAAAATTGCCCGGGAGATGCAAAAACTTACCGGAAACCAGGTGCTGATTATTGACTGCAACGACATCGGCGGGAGAATTCTGGGAAATTCCGGCCCGCGGGCCGAGGAAGGGCGTTACCTGCAAATTTTGCAGCAAAATCCCCTGGGGCAGTCAACCGAGCAGACACCGATGGGGATTCTGCGCAGGATTTCGGAAAAGGAGTGATTACCGCCTCTCCCGTGCGCCTTCTCCCCCGGCGCCAGCCGGGAGACAGAGCTTTCAGACAGAGCAACATGGAAGGAACGAAAAAGAACAGACCGCATTTTGAAGCGGTCTGTTCTGATTGGCTGCTCCTGTCAGGC
>CALXIG010000188.1 GCA_944388305.1 uncultured Clostridia bacterium | reverse complement strand
AGTATCCGTCTGAAAAAGAGTGTTTTTCGCAAAAAAAGCCGGCCTTCCGCAGAAGGCCGGGGCAGTGTGTGCTGGAGATCAATACTGGCGGCCCCAGTAGAGCATGTGCCTGGCGGGTTTGCCGCAGCAGACGCAGGTGTCGCCGATGTGCTCCTCCTCAAAGGGGATGCAGCGGGATTTGATGTTGGTGCGCTCCTTGATCCTGTTTTCGCACTCCTCGTCGCCGCACCACATGGCCTTGATAAAGCCGCTTCTGCTGTCGGCGATTTCCAGGAATTCTTCCCAGTTGTGCGCGGTCCAGGTGCGCTCCTCGCGGTTTTGCAGGGCCTTCTGGTAGAGGCCGTCGCGGACGGCCGTCAGGGCCTGCGGGACCGCTGTTTCCAGCTCGTCCAGGGAGACCACGATCTTCTCGCGGTTGTCGCGGCGGACCAGGACGCACTGATTCTGCTCGATGTCCTTGGGACCGATTTCGAGGCGGAGCGGGACGCCCTTCATCTCATACTGGCTGAATTTCCAGCCGGGCGAGTTGTCGGAATCGTCGAGCCTGACCCGGACCAGCCCCTTCAGACGGGCGGCGAGCTCCCGCGCCTTGTCGAGGACTCCCTCTTTGTGCTGGGCGATGGGGATGATAATCAGCTGAATGGGGGCGACGGCGGGCGGAAGCACGAGGCCGTTGTCATCGCCGTGGGTCATGATAATGCCGCCGATGAGCCGGGTGGAGACGCCCCAGGAGGTCTGGTGCGGGTAGGCGAGCTTGTTGTCCCGCCCGGTGAACTGAATGTCAAACGCCCGGGCAAAGCCGTCGCCGAAGTAGTGGGAGGTGCCGGACTGAAGCGCGACGCCGTCGTGCATCATCGCCTCGATGGTGTAGGTTGCCTCCGCTCCGGCGAACTGTTCCTTCCGGGTCTTCCGGCCTTTGAGGACCGGCATGGCGAGAGACTGCTCGCAGAAATCCGCATAAACGTCGAGCATCTGCAAAGTCTCCGCCTTGGCGTCCTCGGCAGTTTCGTGCATGGTGTGGCCTTCCTGCCAGAGAAATTCCACCGAACGGAGGAAGGGACGGCTGGTCTTCTCCCAGCGGACGACCGAGCACCACTGGTTGTAGAGCATGGGCAGGTCGCGGTAGGAGTGAATGACGTGGGCGTAGTGCTCGCAGAAGAGGGTCTCGGAGGTAGGACGGACGCAGAGGCGTTCCGGCAGCTGCTCCGAGCCGCCCATGGTCACCCAGGCGACCTCGGGCGCAAAGCCTTCGACGTGGTCCTTTTCCTTCTGAAGCAGGCTTTCGGGGATGAACAGCGGCATCGAGACGTTTTCATGTCCCAGCTCCTTGAACCGGGTGTCCAGAATGTGCTGGATGTTCTCCCAGATTGCGTAGCCGTAGGGCCGCAGAACATAGCAGCCGCGGACGCTCGAATAGTCGATGAGCTCCGCCTTTTTGACGATGTCGGTGTACCATTTGGCGAAATCCTCGTCCATCGAGGTGATTTCCGCCACCATTTTTTCCTGTTTTTTGGCCAATTTGATCGCTCCTTGCTGATAAAAATACTGCTGTTCTTCATTATAGCAGAATTGCGCGGGGAATTCAACTAAAAAAGGGGGCGCGGCTTTCTTTTGTAAAACGAATCAGAGATTTTTCAGATGCCTGCGGTAGAGGTTGGAAAACATCAGAATACTGACCACGCAGGCCACTGCCTCGGCGATGGGAAAGGCGTACCAGACGTTGGTGACCTCCCCGGTCAGGGAGAGAAGCCACGCGGCGGGCAGCAGGATGACAATCTGCCGCAGCAGCGAGATAATCAGGCTGCGCACCCCCATGCCGGTCGCCTGGAAGGTGGTGGAGAAGAGGATGCCGATCGCGGCCGGGATAAAGCAGAGGCTGATGATCCGCAGGGCCGGCCGTCCGATCCGCAGCATCTCCGGGTCCACAGCCGCCTGCCCGGATTCCTTGAAGATGTCCAGCAGCTGATCGGGAAAGACCTGGAACAGCAGCAGCCCGACGGCCATGATCGCGACGATGACGATCGCGCCGAGCCGGGTGGCCGAGAGAAAGCGGCTGCGGTTGCGCGCGCCGTAGTTGTACCCCAGAATGGGCATCAATCCCTGGTTTAATCCGAAGGCGGGCATGAAGACGAAGGACTGGAGCTTGTAGTAGGCGCCCAGCACCGCAACGGCGGTGTCGGAAAACCCGGCCAGAATGCCGTTCAGACCCATGTTGAGGAAGGCGGAAATCGCCTGCATGACAATGGAGGGAAGGCCGACCGCGTAAATATCCCGAATAGTCCGCCACTCCAGCCGGAATCCTTTCAGCTGAATTTTGACGGAGTGCTCCCGGCACACCAGAATGCAGATGGCGAAAATCATCGAGAGAATCTGGCCGATGACCGTCGCGATGGCCGCGCCGGCGACCCCCATCGCGGGGACGCCGAAATAGCCGAAGATGAAAATCGGATCCAGTATGATGTTGGTCACCGCACCGGAGAGCTGAAACAGCATCGGGAAAATCATGTTGCCGGTCGCCTGCAGCGTCTTTTCGAACATGATTTCAATGAGGGTGCCGAAGGAAAGGGTGCTGACGATGGAGAGATAGTCGATCCCCATTTCGACCACCTCCGCATTGGAGCTGAACGCGCGCATGAAGGGAGCGGAGAACAGCAGTCCGAAAATGAGAAACGGGATCCAGCTCACAATGCCGAGAAACACGCCGTGGGTGGCGGCCTTGTTGGCGTCCTCAAACCGCTTTTCCCCCAGGCGGCGGGAGATGAGGGAATTGATGCCGACGCCGGTGCCGACGCCGACCGCGACGATCAGAGTCTGAACCGGGAAGGCCAGCGAAACGGCGGCGAGGGCGTTGACGCCCAGCCGGGAGACAAAAATGCTGTCAACAATGTTGTAAAGCGCCTGCACCAGGATGGAGAACATGGCCGGCCGCGAAATGGAGAGCAGAAGCGGCAGCATCGGCTTCG
>CALXIG010000187.1 GCA_944388305.1 uncultured Clostridia bacterium | reverse complement strand
AAGCTCGACAACGAGATCCTGGACGAGCAGATCGGCTATCTGAAGGAGATGGGCTTCGGCGGGTTCCACATGCACCCCCGCACCGGTTTCGGCAACCCCTATCTCAGCAAAGAGCACATGGACCTGGTCAAACATTGCGTGGAGACTGCCAAAAAGGAGCAGATGTACGCCTATCTGTACGATGAGGACCGCTGGCCCTCCGGCGCGGCGGGCGGTATCGTCACCAAAGACCCCAGGTACCGGGCGCGTTACCTCTGCTTTACGACCGTTCCCTACGGCCTTGGGGCAGGGGAGGCCCTTGGCGCGACAGCGGCTGTCACCCGCAGCGAGAACGGACAGCTTCTGGCCTGCTACGACGTCGTCCTCGATGAAAACGGCTGCCTCAAGCACTACAGCCGGATCCGGATGGAAGGGATGGCGGAGGGGACCAAATGGTACGCCTACCTCGAGACACCGCTCAGCGACCCCTGGTACAACAATCAGACCTATGTGAACACCCTCAGCAAAAAGGCGATCGACAAATTTATCGAAGTGACCTATGAGACCTACAAACAGGCGATAGCAGAGGATTTCGGCGGCGCCGTCCCTTCCATTTTCACCGATGAGCCGCAGTTCTCCCACAAAAACACCCTGAACTTCCCCAATGAAAGCAAGGATGTCATTCTCCCATGGTCGGAGGACCTGGCGGATACCTTCGCGGCCGCCTACGGCGAAGATCTGCTCGCCCACCTGCCCCAGCTCATCTGGGAACTGCCGGACGGCCGGGTATCGGTTATTCGCTACCACTACCACGACCACATCACCGAGCGCTTCACCGAGGCGTTTGCCGACAACTGCGGCAGGTGGTGTGCGGAAAACGGCCTGATGCTGACCGGCCACATGATGGAAGAGCCGACCCTCCGCAGTCAGACCGCCGCCCTCGGCGAGGCCATGCGCGCCTACCGCGGCTTCCAGATGCCCGGTATCGACATGCTCTGCAACCATTATGAATACACCACCGCCAAACAGGCGCAGTCCGCCGTCCACCAGTACGGCCGTGAGGGGATGCTCTCCGAGCTGTATGGCGTCACCGGCTGGGCCTTTGATTTCCGCGGTCACAAGACTCAGGGCGACTGGCAGGCGGCGCTCGGCGTCACTGTCCGGGTTCCGCATCTGTCCTGGATCTCGATGGCGGGGGAGGCGAAGCGCGATTATCCCGCCTCCATCAACTACCAGTCTCCGTGGTACAGGGAGTATCCCCTTGTCGAAAATCACTTTGCCCGGGTCAACACCGCCCTCACCCGCGGCAAACCGGTCGTCCGCATCGGCGTCATCCACCCCATTGAGAGCTACTGGCTCCACTGGGGCCCCGCCCAGCAGACAAGCCTTGTGCGCGAGCAGATGGAGGAGAATTTCCAGAATCTGACGCAGTGGCTGCTGTTCGGCGCCCTGGACTTTGACTTTATCTGCGAGTCGTTGCTGCCGGATCAGTGCCCGCAGGGCGGCGCGCCGCTGAAGGTCGGGGAGATGGCCTACGACGTGGTCATTGTTCCGGCCTGTGAGACGCTGCGCGCCACCACGCTGGAACGGCTGGAAGCCTTCCGCGCCCAGGGCGGCAGGCTGATCTTCCTCGGGGATGCGCCCCGTCTCCTGGACGCGCGGGAGAGCGACCTGCCCGCAGTTCTCTGCGCCCGTGCGGAGCAGCTTCCCTTCACCCGCTCCGCTCTTCTCGGTGCTCTGGACAGCGTGCGGGAGGTCGAGCTGCGCGGCGCGGACGGCTCCTATCTCGACCACATGCTCTATCAGTTCCGGCAGGATAACGGCTGCCGCTGGCTCTTCCTCGCACAGGGCAAGGAGCCGCCGCTCAAGGACAACGCCCGCGCCGAAGAGGTGCGCGTCACGCTGCGCGGGATGTACAAGGCCATCTGTTACGACACCATGACCGGCGAAATCTATCCGCTGGCCGCGGAATGCGGGGATGGCAAAACCGTGCTCCGGCATACCTTCTACAACCACGACAGCCTGCTCCTCAAGCTGGAACCGCTGGCGGAGGATATGCTGGCCGTACACTGCGAGCCTCTTCACACCTTCTGCCATCGGATCGGTGAGAACTGCTGGAAGGCTCCGGAGCTGGTGCCCATTACCCTTGAAGAGCCGAACGTCCTGCTGCTCGACAAGGCGGAGTACGCCCTCGACGGCGGGGATTATTTCCCGGCAGAGGAAATTCTGCGCGCTGACAACGAGATGCGTCAAATGCTCGGATTTCCGAGCCGCCGGAAGGCGGTTGCCCAGCCCTGGACCATCCCGGAGGAACCGTTTGTCCACACCGCCCGCCTGCGGTTTACCATCCACAGTGAGGCTGCGATCCCGGCAGTCAGTCTGGCGGTCGAGGATGCGGAGCGGGTCGTGATCCGCTGGAACGGGCAGGAGATTCCCTCGGCAATCACCGGATTCTTCACCGATCAGTCCATCAAGACGGTCGCGCTCGGCGCGCTGGAGGCTGGCGAAAACATCCTGGAGCTGGCCATCCCCTTCGGCAAACGCTCTGACCTGGAGTGGTGCTATCTCCTCGGCGATTTCGGCGTCCGGGTGAACGGCGAGCGGACGACGGTAACCGCTCCGGTGCGCGCGCTCGGATTCGGCGACATCACGGCGCAGGGCCTGCCCTTCTACGGCGGCAATGTGATCTACCATCTGCCCGTCCCGGCGGAAGGAAAGCTCCTGATTCACCTGCCGCATTACCGTGGGGCGCTGGTCGGCGTTTCGGCGGAGAGCAGACGGCTTGGCTCCATTGTCTTCGCGCCTTACAATCTGGCGTGCGATGCTCCGGCGGACGGCGTTCTTGATCTCACCCTCTTCGGCAACCGGCAGAATTCCTTCGGAGCGCTTCACCGCCGCTGCGAGGGGAACAACTGGCTTGGGCCGGATGCCTGGCGGACAGTGGGGGACGAGTGGTCGGAGAGCTATCAGCTCACGCCCACCGGCATCCTCTCGGCGCCGGTTCTGACCTGTTCGAAATAAAATTACTTACAGCAAAAACACCGGTGGGAGGTCGCTCCTGCCGGTGTTTTTTCAATGAAACTTTCATATTCAAAGAAAACAGAAGATAACATGTGATATTTTCAGATAATTATTTATAAACCATAAATTTTTCCGGAATCCGTTTACAAATAGCCGAATTTGTGCTATAATACAGTTGCTGAGTTATCAGCAGAAAGGAAGGGAAGCATATGGATCACAGTCCGTATCCTTTCAGTATCCAAATACCAAATCAGGGCGGGTGCTGATTTCCGTTTTCTGTGTTTCGGACAATCTTCGGAACAGAGAAAACGGAAACCGGCTTTGCAGCGTTGTGTCTGACCGCCGGAAGGAGGCTGAACACAATGAACCGCAAAGTTTTGGAGCTCATTCGCGCCCGCAATTTTCAGGCTGCGAGGGCGGCGCTTCTGGAGGAAAGGAATCCGGTCGACGCTGCCGCATTTTTTGACGGGCTGGAGCCGGAAGAGATCGTGATGATGTTCCGGCTGCTGCCGAAAAAGCTGGCGGCCCAGACCTTTTCCTACATGGTGCCAGAGGTGCAGGAAAAGCTGCTGGCTGCCCTCACCGACGCCGAGCTGCGTCCGGTGCTGGAATCGCAGTTTATGGATGACACCGTGGATATGCTGGAGGAGATGCCGGCCAATGTCGTCCGCCGCGTTTTGAAACTCTCCGCCCCGGATACCCGCCGGATGCTCAATCGGCTGCTGCAATATGAGGAAGGTACCGCCGGGAGTATGATGACGACTGAATATGTCGCGCTCAAAAAAGGGATGACCATCCGGCAGGCGATGCAGTATCTGAAGCGAAACGCCGTCGACAGTGAAACGATCTACACCTGCTATGTCACCGGTCCGGACCGCGTTCTGGAAGGTGTCATCACCGTCCGCGAGATGCTGCTTGCAGACGATAACGCCCTGGTGGGCGATGTGATGGAGAAGAGACCGCTGCTGGCTGCGACCGGCGCAACGGACGAGGAGATCGGACAGCTGTTTCAGAAATACGACATGCTGGCGCTCCCGATTGTGGATGGGGAAAACCGCCTGGTCGGCATGATTACGGTGGACGACGCAGTCGACGCCATTCAGGAGGCCAACACCGAGGATTTCGAAAAAATGGCGGCTCTGGAGCCCAGCGAAACGCCCTATCTGAAAACCTCTGCCTTTACCCATGCGCGCAAACGGGTGGGGTGGCTCCTGTTTTTGATGCTGTCCGGCATAATCACCGGGCGGCTGATCAGTCACTATGAGGAGGCATTCGCGGCGCTTCCCATTCTGGTCTCTTTCATCCCGATGCTGATGGACACCGGCGGAAACTGCGGTTCTCAGAGCGCCACGCTGGTAATCCGCGGGATGGCGCTGGAAGAGATCCGTCTGCGCGATCTTTTCCGGGTCATGTGGAAGGAGTGCCGCGTCTCGCTGCTGGTGGGGGCGGTTCTGGCACCGGTTAACCTGCTGTGGATCTGGCTGTGTTATCATTCACTGCCGGTCGGTATTACAGTCGGGCTGAGCATGATGGTCACGATCTTTCTAGCCAAGCTGATGGGCTGCCTGCTGCCGATGCTGGCCAAGCGATGCCGGCTCGATCCGGCGCTGATGGCTTCTCCGCTCATTACGACGGTGGTGGACGCCTGCTCTATCTTTGTTTATTTCAATATCGCGCTGCGTGTTCTGCGGCTCTGACGAAATGCCGCCTGGTCAAATAGGTGAATGGGCATAAAGCAGTTCAATCTCTGCATGAATCAACATGCAGAGATTTTCTTTTTCGGATAGCCGCAAAACGGCGCCGGTTTGCATTTCAAAGAATGTGATCGGTAATGCAATCGTACCAGTGAACGTAGGTTGTACCGTTTATGACCAGCCTGTCATTTTCGGGCAACTGCTCACTCCAGGGTTTCTGATACCAGTCAATCGCCCAATCATCACGATTGTATCTGCGCCACAGAATTGTCTTTCCCTCTTTGTCCAGGAACTGCTCGGACACGACACCGCAGTTGCAGGTTTCAATATCCATCACACATACAGTGTCATAACTTTTGCCTCCGATGGTAACGGTATATCTGCCAACAATATCGAGGAGAAAATCTTTGTCCACGCTCGTGACAGAATTACCAACTCTCTGAATATCGCCTTTAACAGACAGGTTCGTTTCATTTCCGCAGTTTTCTTCTCCGAATCCCCAGTTCAGCATAAACTCATCGCCGTCAAGAAAAGTAATATAATTGCGAACGTCTCCATCATTTTGGACTGTTGCGAGATAACGGCAATGTGTATCTGTAAGTTGTGCAACAAAAGTACGGTTCATGACCCTGCGCCTATCCGAGCAGGATGTTTCTTTTGCGGTAAGCTCTACACCTTCAATGCCGTGGACCCTGGCTTTACCTGTAACGCGCATATCATAAACATAGCTGCATTTGCGGGAGGGGATATCATATATCCCCCAAGACAGTCTTTCGCCAATTTTGGGAATCAGGAACCATCCCATCAGTTCTTCCCACTTTACAGAGAAGGGGGATTCGGTGCTTGCTTCAATTTTGTAGTCGGGAATGAGTTCGGGCAACTTTTTCACAGCGCTTTCTCCTTTCAATACATCGGTGTTATATGGATATTTCACTTTGAAATTTCGTTTTGCGGTGTGAAGTCTGCTTTTTACGGTTCCAACCGGAATATTCAATTGCCTGGCAATGTCAGCCTGCGGAAGTTGTTTCCAAAAATAAAGATACAGGATTTGTTTGTCTTTATCACCAAGTAAATGCAAAGTTTCCCTTACTGCGGCAACTGTCGAAATACCATGTCTGCTGTCTGACAATTCCCTTTCAGTTATTCTATCAATCGGGATTTCATACTGCACTGCTTTCTTGCGAAAGTAATCATTGCATTTATTTCTCGCAATGCTGATAATCCATGACTTGAAAGATTCCTTGCTTTTTAATTGAGAAAAATTTTGATAAGCGGCAAGGTAAATCTCCTGTAAAATATCATCTGCATCCGCTTTTGAATTCAGACGAAATCGCACAAAATGTTCCACAGGCACTCGTTCTGCATCTAATAACTTTTCAAATTCCTCCATATTCTCACCTCCCCGGGTCTATGAGTGACGAAAAACCGGTTCATTTCAATAGACGGGTGTCGATATCGAAAGGTTCATTTTATTTCAAAAAAATACGCGGCACTCAAAAAGCCGAGTGCCGCAATATATCTGTCTTACAAACACCGCCTTATTGCCAGACGGTGTTTCGCCGATACAGTTTACCGGATTTTGAGGGTCTGAATCTCAAACGGATGGAAGGGAAGACGGATTTTGCCGTCGCGGAGCTCGAGTGCCCGTTCCTCCTTCTCCATCAGATTGCAGAGGAAGCAGTGCGCCGCTCCGGCAGGGAGAACGATCTCCGTCTCAGCTTTGCGCCCGAAGGTTTCAAAGAAACGCAGGATCGTGCCGCTGCCGTCTTCCGCCTGCTTGACGGCCGACAGCTCGATGTTGTCGGCGTCCGCGCGCACAAAGCTGGCAGACTGTTCCGCCTCCGCCTTGCCGGGCGCCGCCAGTACGAGCGGAATGTTGAAGGCAAGCGCCTTTTTCTCCACATTGGCCTGTTTTTCATTGCCCGCGTGCGGATAGAGGGCATAGGAGAAGCGCTGCATTCCCTGGTCCAGCGGCTGGAAGTCCTGCTCGCTGGTGTCGTTGGGGCTGCGCAGGAGATTCAGGTCGATGACGTTCTCCTCTACGCGGTAGCCGTACTTGCAATCGTTGAGGAGCGCGACGCCATAACCGCCGTCGCTCAGATCCACCCATTTGTGCGCACAGATCTCAAACTGGGAAACATCCCAGGAGGTGTTGCGGTGGGTGCTGCGGCGGATATTGCCGAACTGGATGTCACAGACTGCTTCATCAGCGTAAACATCGACTGGGAAGGAGGTGCGGAGCATCTTAAGATGCTCGTGCCAGTCCACTTCGGTGTCAAAGACAAGCATTTCGCTGCCGGCAGCGAGCCGGATCTTCTGGACCAGATGGGACTTGCCGTAGGTATAATGCTGCTCCACCACCGCGCAGCCGTCCGCCACATAGGCGCGGACCGATTCCAGCGCAAAGCGGTCCGTCCGCTTTCCGTCATAGAAAATCTGGATATTCCAGGCGTCGCCGTCTGAGTCGTCGTAAAGGGAGAGAATATTGGCGGGACCAGTGAGAACCTCGCGGCCGTTTTTCCGGTCAAAGAGGGAGGTCAGCACGCCTTCAGCGTCGAATTCGGCCCGCAGGCACTCGTTTTCCAGAAGGCAGGGGGAAGCTTTGAGGGCGCCGGTTTCCACCGGAACGCCGTCCGACCAGCTTGCTGCGCCGAGAGCGGGCACATGGACGCGGCGTGTCTCCCCGCCGTGGGTGAACAGCTCGTACCGGTCAAAGGAGAGGGTGTTGTAGAGGGTTTCCGACTTGCCGGTGATGGCTTCGAGGCAGGCGGCGGTGAGTCTCTCCACCTCGTCAGAGAGGATGGCGTACCGCGCGAGGGACTCGTCGTAAACCCGCTTGATGGAGGAACCGGGCAGAATGTCGTGGAACTGGTAGAGCAGAACCTCTTTCCAGATTTCGGCGAGCTTTTCGTGGGGGTAGGGGAGACCGTTTTTTTCAGCGAGGACCGCGAAGTACTCGAGGTTGCGCAGGGCGTATTCGATCTTTCGGTTGTAGCGCTTGTTCTGCGCCTGGGTGGTGTAGGTGCCGCGGTGATTTTCGAGGTACAGCTCACCCTTCCAGGCGGGGTATTCGATCTCCGGATCGTCGATATCGCGGAAAAAGTCGCGTGCAAAGCGCTGCTTCACCGGCGAGAACCCGGCCATGTTCTGAATGCGGTCGAGCCGTTCGAGGTGGTAGGCGCCGGGGCCGCCGCCGCCGTCCCCGATACCGAAGAGCATGAGCGCGTGTTCGGAGAGGCCCTTTTCCTTAAAGTTGCGCTCAATCGCCGCAACCGACTGGGGCAGCGCGGGGCCGTTGTAAGTCTCTTCGGGGAGCATGTGGGTGAGGACCCGGCTGCCGTCGATGCCCTCCCACCAGAAGGTGTGGTGGGGGAAGGAGTCGTG